>NZ_JBDYCV010000160.1:0-5616 GCF_040495915.1 Shigella sp. FJ200513
TCATTGGAGCACCTGTGTTGTTCTGAGGTGAGCATATCACCTCTGTTCAGGTGGCCAAATTCAGTGTGCCACTTCAGACATTCTGAGGTGACAGCGATGATGACGTTTAACCTGCGTGAACAACAAAAAAGACTACAGGCGCGAATGGATGAGTTACGGGCAGAGATTGCATTTGCTCAGAAGGGCGAAAAGCCATGGCCTTATCGTTCCTGCCTGATGCGTGAAGGTCGCGGATATTGCGAAAAACATGGCGAATATCACACGCATATACTGGTGTGGAGCGATCGTAATGGCGAGGACAGAGAAGAAATTTCATGCTGCCCTGACTGCTTAATCGCTGAGGCCAACGATTTGACCATGGAGCTGTCGTCCATCAAGGCGGAAGAGCTGACTGATAACGCCGGAATTGCCCTGCGTTTTCGGGACTGCGAGTTTGATAATTATCTGGAGGTTAATCCTGGCGCAGCCAGAAATCTTGCGGCCTGTCGCCGCTATGCGGAGAACTGGCCAGATATGCTGGAGAACGGTACCAGTCTTGTTATGACCGGCAGTTGTGGTACCGGAAAAAATCATCTGGCTGTGGCTATGGCAAAACACATCATCCGTAACTATCTGGCCAGTGTGGAGATCACCGACGTGATGCGCCTTACCCGTGCTGTGAAAAATTGCTGGCGGAATGACAGCGAAAAAACAGCGGATGAAGTTATTGAGCGTTATGCGTCAATGGATTTGCTGATCATCGACGAAGTTGGCGTTCAGTTTGGCAGCGCGGCTGAAATGGCTATTTTGCAGGAAATTATCAACGCCAGGTACGAAAGTATCTTGCCCACCATTCTGATCAGTAACCTCTCACCGGAAGAGTTGTGGGCGTTCATCAGTCCCCGAATTGCCGACAGGATCACAGACGGGGGACGCAACTGGTTGTCGTTTAACTGGCCCAGTTACCGTTCTCGTATCAGAGGTGTGGCTGCATGACAACTCCAGTATGGCGTAACGATGACCTTGAAGGCGCTGTCATCGGCGCGTTCTTTCTGCGCGGAGCAGATCCTGAAGTGATGGATATTCTGGCCACACTGCCAGCGGACGTTTTTTCTGTACGAGCGTATCAGGATATCTATACAGGCATCTGCAGACAGGCCCGTGTTTCAGGAGTGATTGACCCCGTGCTGTTGTGTAATGAGATGCCGGAACTTGCCCCGGTGATTACTGATACCGGGCGTAAAACCTGGGTGAAGTCTTCACTGGAGCACTATGTTGCAGCGTTGCGGCGCAATGCCGCACTGCGCGATGCAGAAAAAACACTGAATGAGGCGCTGCAGAAATTACGTGATGCGCATACCTGTGAAGCAGCTGAAGATGCCCTGAAGGATGCGCAGAACATGATGGTCACACTGTCGACAGGAAAGGGCGTCATTCAGCCGGTACATATTGATGATGTGCTTCCGGAAGTGGTTGAGCGTGTTGAATGCCGGAATCAGGGGCTGGAGAAATCCAGGACGTTGATGACCGGTATTGATGAACTGGACGCAAAAACAGGCGGTATGGAGCCCGGAGACCTGGTATTCATTGCCGCCCGTCCTTCGATGGGGAAAACCGAACTTGCGCTGGACATCATCGACAAGGTGACTGAGCAGGGGCATGGTGTGCTTCTGTTCACCATGGAGATGGCGAACATCCAGATTGGTGAACGTATGGTGTCTGCGGCTGGAGGGATGCCAGTATCACGCCTGAAATCTGTGGCTCACTTTGAAGATGAAGACTGGACGCGTTTCTCACAAGGGGTGGGGCGGATGACCGGGCGCAATATCTGGATGGTGGACCAGGCGAACCTGGCCATTGATGAGATATGCGCAACAACGAAACACCACCTGATTAAATATCCGGAAACGGCGCTGGTGGTGGTTGATTATCTCGGGCTGATAAAAACCCGAACCACGGGGCGTCATGACCTTGCCGTGGGTGAAATCTCAAAGGGGCTTAAAGGCCTGGCAAAATCCGGTGGTTTTCCGTTGATTGCGCTGAGCCAGCTCTCCCGCGGTGTGGAGTCCAGACCCAATAAACGTCCCATGAACTCAGACCTGAAAAATTCCGGAGAAATAGAGGCGGATGCAGACATCATTCTGATGCTTTACAGGGATGAAGTGTACAACCCGGATACGCAGGCCAGGGGCATCGCAGAAATCAATATCACGAAACAACGTAACGGTTCTCTGGGAACGATTTACCGGCGTTTTTATAACGGACATTTTCTGCCTGTGGACCAGGAAAGTGCACGGGTGCTTTCCACTCCCATGAAGCCCGGCAATCCGCGCAGATACAGTAATAAACGAACTGACAGCAGTAAGATGGAGCGTTTCTTTTGAACAACCAGACAATGACTTTTACCCCTGAACAATTGCGTAAACACGCGCAGGAAATGCTGCGTCATGCTGAACAACTCGAAAAAACGGGCATAACAAAAGATGCTATCCGTAAAGATATGGTACCCGCGCTTCGGGAACTGATGCAGGCGAAGCATCGCGCACAGAAAGCAGTAGATGAGCTGGTGGACTGTGTGGCAGAGCTGGAAACCAGAGTCGGAAAGTTTGAAAAACTGGTGCAGGAGGCGCTGCGCTGATGCGCCATGAGTTTGTTTTGCCCTGGCTTGTGCGCGATCATTATGTCCCTGGTGGAAAGCCCGGGATAAAAATCACCGAACCGGAGAGTATTTGATGAGCGTCAAAATTCAAACGATACCGGAACTGCTTATCCAGACACGAGGTAATATGACCGAAGTTTCACGAATGCTGAACTGTAATCGCGCCACGGTAAGAAAATATGCTGAAGATAAAGAGGGCAAAGGGCACGCCATTGTTGATGGTGTTCTGATTGTTCATCGTGGATGGGACAGGGGTAAAGACAGTGATGCGTGATATTCAGCAGGTTCTTGAGCGCTGGGGCGCGTGGGTGGCTAATAATCATGAGGATGTGACCTGGTCGTCCATTGCTGCCGGTTTTAAGGGATTAATCCCTTCAAAAGTAAAATCCCGCCCGCAATGCTGTGACGATGACGCGATGGTTATATGTGGGTGTATGGCCCGCCTTAACCGGAACAACAACGATCTACATGACTTGCTGGTTGACTACTACGTGTTTGGGATGACATTCATGACGCTGGCGCGGAAGCATGGATGCTCAGATGGTTATATAGGAAAGAAGCTACAAAAAGCCGAGGGGGTGGTGGAAGGAATGTTGATGATGTTGGGTGTCCGGTTAGAAATGGACAAATATATTGAACATCCCTGATGGTAAGGGGCGACTTTCTAGAAAATATTTTACGTACGTAAAAAACGGGATATTCTGTTAAGAGTGGTTGCTTCGCCACACAGCTTAAACCCGCCTCCGGGCGGGTTTTTTATGCCTGAAAAACGGTACAGGACGTTAAACACGCTGGTGGTCAGATGAGTTTGCAGATGTGATGACATATGGTTATTATTCTGCCTCCGGCCCTTTAGCTCAGTTGGTCAGAGCGAGCGACTCATAATCGCCAGGTCGCTGGTTCAAGTCCAGCAAGGGCCACCAACCACCACTAGCTCATCCGGATAGAGCATCAACCTTCTAAGTTGACGGTGCGAGGTTCGAGTCCTCGGTGGTGGGCCAGCGCCGACTTAGCTCAGCAGGCAGAGCAACTGACTTGTAATCAGTAGGTCACCAGTTCGATTCCGGTAGTCGGCACCATATGCGGGCATCGTATAATGGCTATTACCTCAGCCTTCCAAGCTGATGATGCGGGTTCGATTCCCGCTGCCCGCTCCAGTCAGAGTCTTTCAGTCTGCGATGATGGGAAATCCCGGAGTGACTGAAAGACGTTTAAGTTATGAATGATCGCCTTTTTTTGCAAAATTGCTGTGCAGAAATACTAACCTTCGGGCGTGCGATCATTCATAAGCACTCTGCTTTTATTCCGATTAACTGTGGGTGGTTTGTTGGATAGAGTGCTTTCCTTACTGTATATATCGTTTCGCCCGCTTTTGCGTTTTTTTCTTTTCAAATCCCTTTCATTTCTCAGTGTAAAACTACGCCATCCGTTATTTGCGGAGGTGAGGCTATGAAATCCATGGACAAAATTTCAACGGGCATTGCCTACGGCACCTCCGCCGGCAGTGCCGGCTACTGGTTTTTGCAGTGGTTGGATCAGGTCAGGCCATCACAGTGGGCTGCGATTGGTGTGCTGGGAAGTCTGCTTCTGGGGCTTCTGACTTATCTGACGAATCTGTATTTCAAAATAAGAGAAGACAAGCGTAAGGCTGCACGGGGAGAGTAAATAATGAAGCATGAAGAAATGAATCAGCGATTCAATCACCTGGAAAATGAAATCACTGAGCTTAATAAAAAATTGTCGGCGTTGGTGAGTTCTGAAGATGAAAACAAACGCCGCGATGAGCATTATGCGGCGATTTACGATTACTGCCACAAAGTCGCTCACGAGACTTTTATGAAGTTTTTGCAGGAAAAGTTTTTACCGGCCGCATTGTCAGAAAAAGAGGCGGCTTACCTGCGGCCTGAGTACGTCATTACGGTTAACAGTGCCGGAGAGGAAGAGCATAAAAGTGATTTTATTGCGTCTGCACCGGATAAAGACCAGGAACCCCATCGGCCTTTCAGGGTTTCCTGTGAAGAGGGTGAGTTCGTCGTTTATGAGAACGGAAAACCTGTCCGGGCATCGCATCATCACTGCCTGAAAATTATTAATCTCGCTATCAGATGCCTGAAAGACGAAAACACCAGAGTTATGAAACGCATTGGCCGTTGCATGGGGTATTTGCAGGTGGCGGCAGAGATTGAAGCACTTGCCAGTGGTGCAGACATGGATGCTGCGGTGCGGGAGGCTCTTCTTCGTGATTTCAATACTCCCCCTTTAAGAAAGAGCCTGATGACTGGATCCAGCCGGGGCTGACTTATCTTAAAAGGCGTATATAAGTTGGCTCGTTATTTGTTGCCGATAAATCCTGATAAATATCCATGAGCGCAAAAATCAAATACGGCCTGTCGGCTGCTGTTCTGGCGCTGATTGCCGCAGGCGCGTCTGCTCCCCAGATACTTGACCAGTTTCTGAACGAAAAAGAGGGTAATCACACAACGGCATACCGTGATGGTTCTGGCATATGGACCATCTGTCGTGGTGCCACAATGGTGGATGGTAAGCCTGTCATACCGGGAATGAAGCTGTCGAAGGAAAAATGTGACCAGGTTAACGCTATTGAACGTGATAAGGCGCTGGCATGGGTGGAGCGCAATATTAAAGTACCTCTGACCGAACCCCAGAAAGCGGGTATAGCGTCATTTTGCCCCTATAACATTGGCCCCGGTAAGTGTTTCCCGTCGACGTTTTATAAGCGGCTGAATGCCGGTGATCGTAAGGGCGCATGCGAGGCGATTCGCTGGTGGATAAAAGATGTTGGGCGCGATTGCCGCATACGTTCAAATAACTGCTATGGACAGGTTATTCGTCGTGACCAGGAAAGCGCATTAGCCTGTTGGGGGATAGATCAATGAGCAGAGTCACCGCGATTATCTCCGCTCTGGTTATCTGCATCATCGTCTGCCTGTCATGGGCTGTTAATCATTACCGTGATA
>NZ_JBDYCV010000161.1:0-5554 GCF_040495915.1 Shigella sp. FJ200513
CAAGTGCATGAACTGCTGCCCTGGAACTTCTCGTCTGTAAAATAATCCTTACGCTACGTACTTCTCGGGGCGCTTACAATGAAATCGCTTTCCCGGCGAACACTCCGGTGTACTTCAAAGTGACCTCCAACTCCGTGATGAACTCCTTCTTCATTCCGCGTCTGGGTAGCCAGATTTATGCCATGGCCGGTATGCAGACTCGCCTGCATCTGATCGCCAACGAACCCGGTACTTATGACGGTATCTCCGCCAGCTACAGCGGGCCGGGCTTCTCAGGCATGAAGTTCAAAGCTATTGCAACACCGGATCGCGCCGAATTCGACCAATGGGTCGCAAAAGCGAAACAGTCGCCGAACACCATGTCTGACATGGCTGCGTTCGAAAAACTGGCCGCGCCTAGCGAATACAACCAGGTGGAATATTTCTCCAACGTGAAACCAGACTTGTTTGCCGATGTGATTAACAAGTTTATGGCTCACGGTAAGAGCATGGACATGACCCAGCCAGAAGGTGAGCACAGTGCACACGAAGGTATGGAAGGCATGGACATGAGCCACGCGGAATCCGCCCATTAAAGGGGTTGAGGAAGAATAAAGATGTTCGGAAAATTATCACTTGATGCAGTCCCGTTCCATGAACCTATCGTCATGGTTACGATCGCTGGCATTATTTTGGGAGGTCTGGCGCTCGTTGGCCTGATCACTTACTTCGGTAAGTGGACCTACCTGTGGAAAGAGTGGCTGACCTCCGTCGACCATAAACGCCTCGGTATCATGTATATCATCGTGGCGATTGTGATGTTGCTGCGTGGTTTTGCTGACGCCATTATGATGCGTAGCCAGCAGGCTCTTGCCTCGGCGGGTGAAGCGGGCTTCCTGCCACCTAACCACTACGATCAGATCTTCACCGCGCACGGCGTGATTATGATCTTCTTCGTGGCGATGCCTTTCGTTATCGGTCTGATGAACCTGGTGGTTCCGCTGCAGATCGGCGCGCGTGACGTTGCGTTCCCGTTCCTCAACAACTTAAGCTTCTGGTTTACTGTTGTTGGCGTGATTCTGGTTAACGTTTCTCTCGGCGTGGGCGAATTTGCGCAGACCGGCTGGCTGGCCTATCCACCGCTATCGGGAATAGAGTACAGTCCGGGAGTCGGTGTTGATTACTGGATATGGAGTCTCCAGCTATCCGGTATAGGTACGACGCTTACCGGTATCAACTTCTTCGTTACCATTCTGAAGATGCGCGCACCGGGCATGACCATGTTCAAGATACCAGTATTTACCTAGGCATCACTGTGCGCGAACGTACTGATTATTGCTTCCTTCCCAATTCTGACGGTTACCGTCGCGTTGTTGACCCTGGATCGCTATCTGGGCACCCATTTCTTTACCAACGATATGGGTGGCAACATGATGATGTACATCAACCTGATTTGGGCCTGGGGCCACCCGGAAGTTTACATCCTGATCCTGCCTGTTTTCGGTGTGTTCTCCGAAATTGCGGCAACCTTCTCGCGTAAACGTCTGTTTGGTTATACCTCGCTGGTATGGGCAACCGTCTGCATCACCGTGCTGTCGTTCATCGTTTGGCTGCACCACTTCTTTACGATGGGTGCGGGCGCGAACGTAAACGCCTTCTTTGGTATCACCACAATGATTATCGCCATCCCGACCGGGGTGAAGATCTTCAACTGGCTGTTCACCATGTATCAGGGCCGCATCGTGTTCCATTCTGCGATGCTGTGGACTATCGGTTTTATCGTCACCTTCTCGGTGGGCGGTATGACTGGCGTGCTGCTGGCAGTACCGGGCGCGGACTTCGTTCTGCATAACAGCCTGTTCCTGATTGCGCACTTCCATAACGTGATCATCGGCGGCGTGGTCTTCGGCTGCTTCGCAGGGATGACCTACTGGTGGCCTAAAGCGTTCGGTTTCAAACTGAACGAAACCTGGGGTAAACGCGCGTTCTGGTTCTGGATCATCGGCTTCTTCGTTGCCTTTATGCCGCTGTATGCGCTGGGCTTCATGGGCATGACCCGTCGTTTGAGCCAGCAGATTGACCCGCAGTTCCACACCATGCTGATGATTGCAGCCAGCGGTGCAGTACTGATTGCGCTGGGTATTCTCTGCCTCGTTATTCAGATGTACGTTTCTATTCGCGACCGCGACCAGAACCGTGACCTGACTGGCGACCCGTGGGGTGGCCGTACGCTGGAGTGGGCAACCTCTTCCCCGCCTCCGTTCTATAACTTTGCCGTAGTGCCGCACGTTCACGAACGTGATGCATTCTGGGAAATGAAAGAGAAAGGCGAAGCGTATAAAAAGCCTGACCACTATGAAGAAATTCATATGCCGAAAAACAGCGGTGCAGGTATCGTCATTGCAGCTTTCTCCACCATCTTCGGTTTCGCCATGATCTGGCATATCTGGTGGCTGGCGATTGTTGGCTTCGCAGGCATGATCATCACCTGGATCGTGAAAAGCTTCGACGAGGACGTGGATTACTACGTGCCGGTGGCAGAAATCGAAAAACTGGAAAACCAGCATTTCGATGAGATTACTAAGGCAGGGCTGAAAAATGGCAACTGATACTTTGACGCACGCGACTGCCCACGCGCACGAACACGGGCACCACGATGCAGGCGGAACCAAAATCTTCGGATTTTGGATCTACCTGATGAGCGACTGCATTCTGTTCTCAATCTTGTTTGCTACCTATGCCGTTCTGGTGAACGGCACCGCAGGCGGCCCGACAGGTAAGGACATTTTCGAACTGCCGTTCGTTCTGGTTGAAACTTTCTTGCTGTTGTTCAGCTCCATCACCTACGGCATGGCGGCTATCGCCATGTACAAAAACAACAAAAGCCAGGTTATCTCCTGGCTGGCGTTGACCTGGTTGTTTGGTGCCGGATTTATCGGGATGGAAATCTATGAATTCCATCACCTGATTGTTAACGGCATGGGGCCGGATCGCAGCGGCTTCCTGTCAGCGTTCTTTGCGCTGGTCGGCACGCACGGTCTGCACGTCACTTCTGGTCTTATCTGGATGGCGGTGCTGATGGTGCAAATCGCCCGTCGCGGCCTGACCAGCACTAACCGTACCCGCATCATGTGCCTGAGCCTGTTCTGGCACTTCCTGGATGTGGTTTGGATCTGTGTGTTCACTGTTGTTTATCTGATGGGGGCGATGTAATGAGTCATTCTACCGATCACAGCGGCGCGTCCCATGGCAGCGTAAAAACCTACATGACAGGCTTTATCCTGTCGATCATTCTGACGGTGATTCCGTTCTGGATGGTGATGACAGGGGCTGCCTCTCCGGCCGTAATTCTGGGAACAATCCTGGCAATGGCAGTGGTACAGGTTCTGGTGCATCTGGTGTGCTTCCTGCACATGAATACCAAATCAGATGAAGGCTGGAACATGACGGCGTTTGTCTTCACCGTGCTAATCATCGCTATCCTGGTTGTAGGCTCCATCTGGATTATGTGGAACCTCAACTACAACATGATGATGCACTAAGAGCGGCGGTTATGATGTTTAAGCAATACCTGCAAGTAACGAAACCAGGCATCATCTTTGGCAACCTGATCTCGGTGATTGGGGGATTCCTGCTGGCCTCAAAGGGCAGCATTGATTATCCCCTGTTTATCTACACGCTGGTTGGGGTGTCACTGGTTGTGGCGTCGGGTTGTGTGTTTAACAACTACATCGACAGGGATATCGACAGAAAGATGGAAAGGACGAAGAATCGGGTGCTGGTTAAAGGCCTGATCTCTCCTGCTGTCTCGCTGGTGTACGCCACCTTGCTGGGTATTGCTGGCTTTATGCTGCTGTGGTTTGGCGCGAATCCGCTGGCCTGCTGGCTGGGGGTGATGGGCTTTGTGGTTTATGTCGGCGTCTATAGCCTGTACATGAAACGCCACTCAGTCTACGGCACATTGATTGGTTCGCTCTCCGGCGCTGCGCCGTCGGTGATTGGCTACTGTGCAGTAACCGGCGAGTTTGATAGCGGCGCAGCGATCCTGCTGGCTATCTTCAGCCTGTGGCAGATGCCTCACTCCTATGCCATCGCCATTTTCCGCTTTAAGGATTACCAGGCGGCAAACATTCCGGTATTGCCAGTGGTAAAAGGCATTTCGGTGGCGAAGAATCACATCACGCTGTATATCATCGCCTTTGCCGTTGCCACGCTGATGCTCTCTCTTGGCGGTTACGCTGGGTATAAATATCTGGTGGTCGCCGCGGCGGTTAGCGTCTGGTGGTTAGGTATGGCTCTGCGCGGTTATAAAGTTGCTGATGACAGAATCTGGGCGCGCAAGCTGTTCGGCTTCTCTATCATCGCCATCACTGCCCTCTCGGTGATGATGTCCGTTGATTTTATGGTACCGGACTCGCATACGCTGCTGGCTGCTGTGTGGTAACAAAACCTCTCTATTAAAAAGGTGCTACGGCACCTTTTTATTGTCTGAGATCAGAGATACGGCTAATAACCGTATCTCTTGACAGAGTGAGCAGATGCACATAAATTAATCATACGGTTGATAGCCGTATTATGTATGAGATCGACTCCCTACGATTTCATTCAGTTAATCAAAGAAGTCATAATGCCTGGAAAAACAGCCGCTCTATACGATGTCGATAAAACGCTGAAAAATGCGCGGGTCGAACTCAAAACTAGTCCCGACGCCAAAAACAAACTTCGTGAAGCTGCGCAAGCCGTTGGGGTAGATTTAAGCGCTTTTATTTTGAGCGCTGCTATGGAACGCGCCGAAAGTGTGCTTGATAACCAACGTCGCCGTGAGCTTTCGAATCAAAGCTGGGAACTGATGAACCAACTCATCGCTGAACCTGCTCAACCGACGCTCGCCCTCAAGGCGTTAATGAAAAGGAAAAACAGCGATGGTCGACAAGCATGAAGAGATTACTCTGCCCATAGTCCTCTCCTGTAATTATCAGTCTGATATTACTTATCCTGGGCAAAAACAGTTTGATTGCGGTAACCCTGTTATCGATAAATTTGTACGCGCTACGCGCATCGCTAAAGAAAAGTGTGCGTAATAGCGACTGTGCGGCTAAAGCACTTATTGACAGACAAAGTGGTGAACTGATTGGCATCTGTACTTTTACGGCATATTCGCTGGAAAGACAACGCGTTTCTGGCGTCCTTCAGGGTTCACAACCTTCAGAAATTGGTGTTGTCAGATTAGTCATGTTGGGGGGAGCGCGGAAGTATCAAAAGCGGGGCTTTGGTCAGGACCTACTATGTGATTTTTTTGAACATGTAAAAAAAATTCACCCGGCATTACCAATTAAAGGGGTTTATCTTGATGCTGACCCTGCCGCCATTAACTTTTATGCTCGTCTCGGCTTTGTTCAGCTTTCAGCGACACCAAATGCTTTTGGTGCTGTACCTATGTTTTTGGCGATTCAGCATATTCTCGCGGCTTAGATTATTATCGCCACCCGCCAGGGCAAGTTTTGGGTAATGACTCCAACTTACTGATAGTGTTTTATGTTCAGATAATGCCCGATGACCTTGTCATGCAGCTCCA
>NZ_JBDYCV010000162.1:0-5553 GCF_040495915.1 Shigella sp. FJ200513
CATAACTTATTGAATCCCATCAAATCCCGTCTTTTTTTACCCATTCCCGGTTATCTTGAATAAATTACCTAGTCATATAACACACTTCTTGCCGCACTGGCATTCATCGCTTTTCAGGCACAGGCGGTGAACGTCACCGTGGCGTATCAAACCTCAGCCGAACCGGCGAAAGTGGCTCAGGCCGACAACACCTTTGCTAAAGAGAGCGGGGCGAGCGTGGACTGGCGTAAGTTTGACAGCGGAGCCAGCATCGTGCGGGCGCTGGCTTCTGGCGACGTGCAAATCGGCAACCTCGGTTCCAGCCCATTAGCGGTTGCAGCCAGCCAACAGGTGCCGATTGAAGTCTTCTTGCTGGCGTCAAAACTGGGTAACTCCGAAGCGCTGGTGGTAAAGAAAACTATCAGCAAACCCGAAGATTTGATTGGTAAACGCATTGCCGTACCGTTTATCTCCACCACCCACTACAGCCTGCTGGCGGCGCTGAAACACTGGGGGATTAAACCAGGGCTAGTGGAGATTGTGAACCTGCAGCCGCCCGCGATTATCGCCGCATGGCAGCGGGGTGATATTGATGGTGCTTATGTCTGGGCACCGGCGGTTAACGCCCTGGAAAAAGACGGCAAGGTGCTGACCGATTCTGAACAGGTCGGGCAGTGGGGTGCGCCAACGCTGGACGTCTGGGTGGTGCGCAAAGATTTTGCCGAGAAACATCCTGAGGTCGTGAAAGCGTTCGCCAAAAGCGCCATCGATGCACAGCAACCGTACATTGCTAACCCTGACGCGTGGCTGAAACAGCCGGAAAACATCAGCAAACTGGCGCGTTTAAGCGGCGTGCCTGAAGGTGACGTTCCGGGGCTGGTGAAGGGAAATACCTATCTGACGCCGCAGCAACAAACGGCAGAACTGACCGGACCGGTGAACAAAGCAATCATCGACACCGCGCAGTTTTTGAAAGAGCAGGGCAAGGTCCCGGCTGTAGCGAATGATTACAGCCAGTACGTTACCTCGCGCTTCGTGCAATAAAAGGAGGCGCAGATGCTGCAAATCTCTCATCTCTATGCCGATTATGGCGGCAAACCGGCACTGGAAGATATCAACCTGACGCTGGAAAGCGGCGAGCTACTGGTGGTGCTGGGGCCGTCCGGCTGCGGTAAAACCACCCTGCTGAATCTGATTGCCGGTTTTGTGCCTTATCAGCATGGCAGCATTCAACTGGCGGGTAAGCGTATTGAGGGACCGGGAGCAGAGCGTGGCGTAGTTTTTCAGAATGAAGGGCTGCTACCGTGGCGCAATGTACAGGACAACGTGGCGTTCGGCCTGCAATTGGCAGGTATAGAGAAAATGCAGCGACTGGAAATCGCGCACCAGATGCTGAAAAAAGTGGGGCTGGAAGGCGCAGAAAAACGCTATATCTGGCAGCTTTCCGATGGTCAACGTCAGCGGGTGGGGATTGCCCGCGCGCTGGCGGCGAATCCCCAGCTGTTATTACTCGACGAACCGTTTGGTGCGCTGGACGCCTTCACCCGCGACCAGATGCAAACTCTGCTGCTGAAACTCTGGCAGGAGACGGGCAAGCAGGTGCTGTTGATTACCCACGATATAGAAGAAGCGGTGTTTATGGCGACTGAACTGGTTCTGCTTTCATCCGGCCCTGGCCGTGTGCTGGAGCGGCTGCGGCTCAACTTTGCTCGCCGCTTTGTTGCGGGAGAGTCGAGCCGCAGCATCAAGTCCGATCCACAATTCATCGCCATGCGCGAATATGTTTTAAGCCGCGTATTTGAGCAACGGGAGGCGTTCTCATGAGTGTGCTCATTAATGAAAAACTGCATTCGCGGCGGCTGAAATGGCGCTGGCCGCTCTCGCGTCAGGTGACCTTAAGCATTGGCACGTTAGCGGTTTTACTCACTGTATGGTGGACGGTGGCGGCGCTGCAACTGATTAGCCCGCTGTTTTTGCCGCCGCCGCAACAAGTACTGGCAAAACTGCTCACCATTGCCGGACCGCAGGGATTTATGGACGCCACGCTGTGGCAGCATCTGGCAGCCAGCCTGACGCGCATTGTGCTGGCGCTACTCGCGGCGGTGGTGATCGGTATTCCGGTCGGGATCGCCATGGGGCTAAGCCCGACGGTGCGCGGCATTCTGGATCCGGTAATCGAACTTTATCGTCCGGTGCCACCGCTGGCTTATTTGCCGCTGATGGTGATCTGGTTTGGTATTGGTGAAACCTCGAAGATCTTACTGATCTATTTAGCGATTTTTGCGCCGGTGGCGATGTCGGCGCTGGCAGGGGTGAAAAGCGCGCAGCAGGTTCGCATTCGTGCCGCCCAGTCGCTGGGTGCCAGCCGTGCGCAGGTGCTGTGGTTTGTCATTTTGCCCGGCGCGCTGCCGGAAATCCTCACCGGATTACGCATTGGTCTGGGTGTGGGCTGGTCTACGCTGGTAGCGGCGGAGCTGATTGCCGCGACACGCGGTTTAGGATTTATGGTTCAGTCAGCGGGTGAATTTCTCGCGACTGACGTGGTACTGGCGGGGATCGCGGTGATTGCGATTATCGCCTTTCTTTTAGAACTGGGTCTGCGCGCGTTACAGCGCCGTCTGACGCCCTGGCATGGAGAAGTACAATGAGTGAACGTCTGAGCATTACCCCGCTGGGGCCGTATATCGGCGCACAAATTTCGGGTGCCGACCTGACGCGCCCGTTAAGCGATAATCAGTTTGAACAGCTTTACCATGCGGTGCTGCGCCATCAGGTGGTATTTCTGCGCGATCAAGCTATTACGCCGCAGCAGCAACGCGCGCTGGCCCAGCGTTTTGGCGAACTGCATATTCACCCTGTTTACCCTCATGCCGAAGGGGTTGACGAGATCATCGTGCTGGATACCCATAACGATAATCCGCCGGATAACGACAACTGGCATACCGATGTGACATTTATTGAAACGCCACCCGCAGGGGCGATTCTGGCAGCTAAAGAGTTACCTTCGACCGGCGGTGATACGCTCTGGACCAGCGGTATTGCGGCCTATGAGGCGCTCTCTGTTCCCTTCCGCCAGCTGCTGAGCTGGCTGCGTGCGGAGCATGATTTCCGTAAATCATTCCCGGAATACAAATACCGCAAAACCGAGGAGGAACATCAACGCTGGCGCGAGGCGGTCGCGAAAAATCCTCCGTTGCTACATCCGGTGGTGCGAACGCATCCGGTGAGCGGTAAACAGGCGCTGTTTGTGAATGAAGGCTTTACTACGCGAATTGTCGATGTCAGCGAGAAAGAGAGCGAAGCCTTGTTAGGCTTTTTATTCGCCCATATCACTAAACCGGAGTTTCAGGTGCGTTGGCGCTGGCAACCGAATGATATTGCGATTTGGGATAACCGCGTGACTCAGCACTATGCCAATGCCGATTACCTGCCACAGCGGCGGATTATGCATCGGGCGACGATCCTTGGGGATAAACCGTTTTATCGGGCGGGGTGATACGAGTGCGGACGGTTCCCTCGCCCCCTTGGGGAGAGGGTTAGGGTGAGGGGGCGTTCACTGTACTTTCAACAGGTTAACTCCCCCTTTCTGAGAGGAAAAAAATTAACGCAGAATCTTCTTCTCAGCCAAATCCAGCGCAAAGTAGCTGAAAATCAGATCCGCACCCGCACGCTTAATTGAACCTAAGCTTTCGAGCACGACTTTCTCTTCATCTATAGCACCCGCCAGCGCGGCGAACTTAATCATCGCGTACTCACCGCTCACCTGATACGCGCCAATCGGCAATTCAGTACGTTCACGCAGCTCACGCACGATGTCGAGGTACGCTCCAGCAGGTTTAACCATCAGGCAGTCTGCGCCCTGGGCTTCATCCAGCAGTGACTCACGAATCGCCTCGCGACGGTTCATTGGGTTCATCTGATAGCTTTTGCGGTCGCCTTTTAATGCGCTTCCTGCAGCTTCACGGAACGGGCCATAAAAGGAAGAGGCGAACTTGGTCGAATACGACATAATCGCCGTATCTTTAAAGCCTGCAGCGTCCAGCGCCTGACGAATCGCCTGTACCTGGCCGTCCATCGCGGCGGAAGGGGCGATGAAGTCTGCGCCTGCAGCAGCTGCAACCACGGCTTGCTTGCCTAAATTTTCCAGAGTCGCGTCGTTGTCGACGCCATGCTCGCACAGCACACCGCAGTGACCGTGAGAAGTGTATTCACAGAAACAAGTGTCTGACATGACGATCATTTCTGGCACAGTCTGCTTGCAGATGCGCGACATACGCGCCACCAGTCCATCTTCCCGCCAGGCGTCGCTGCCGGTTTCATCGGTATGGTGAGAGATGCCAAAAGTCATTACGGAACGGATACCGGCGTTGGCGATGCGTTCAATTTCGCGTGCCAGATGTTTCTCTGGAATGCGCATCACGCCTGGCATGGCTTCAACGGCTTTGTAGTCGTCAATTTCTTCTTCAACAAAGATCGGCAACACCAGGTCGTTAAGGCTAAGTGTTGTCTCTTCAAACATAGCGCGCAGCGCAGGAGATTTGCGCAGGCGACGAGGGCGTTGGATTAAGTCTGTCATGGTCTGCCTGATGTTTGTGGAATTAAGGTGCACAGTATACCTGAAGCGGGGCAGGAGTGTTTTACGAAAGTTGTCGCGATGTTGACAAGAAGAGAATGAAAGAGAGACCAGGACATCTTTGTAATAGAAATAGCAATAATTTCATATTCACTGAAAATATTTTTAATCTTTATTTATAGCTCTTGGTTATTATTTTTTGGCGTTTGGTTGTGCTGCTATAAATTGAATAATTCAAACTTTGTTGTATATTGATAAGATATTTATCTGGTTTGTATTTTTGATATTTATAACGCGTATACATCAAAAATAACATTATCTGCAACATACTGAAATATCGTCCTTTTATCAATTTGATGCGTGTTTTTCTCCATAAATTATATATGTCCACATTCGGACTTAGGGGAAAGAATAATTGAACCATTCGTCTGTAACGCAGCATAATCGTTAGCGCGAAACATAATATGTTTTCTATGCATTGATAATTGATGGATCAACTTATTACGTCCCTGAGGAGGGATGACAAATGCACTCCTGGAAAAAGAAACTTGTAGTATCACAATTAGCATTGGCTTGCACTCTGGCTATCACCTCTCAGGCTAATGCAGCGACCAACGATATTTCTGGTCAAACTTACAATACTTTCCATCACTACAACGACGCCACCTATGCTGATGACGTTTACTATGATGGTTATGTAGGCTGGAACAACTATGCCGCTGATAGCTATTACAACGGCGATATCTACCCGGTCATTAATAACGCTACCGTTAACGGCGTGATTTCTACCTACTATCTGGACGACGGTATTTCTACCAATACCAACGCCAATAGTCTGACAATCAAAAACAGCACTATTCACGGTATGATTTATTCCGAGTGCATGACAACTGATTAGACTGGCCCCCTGAATCTCCAGACAACCAGGGTAATGACTCCAACTTACTGATAGTGTTTTATGTTCAGATAATGCCCGATGACCTTGTCATGCAGCTCCACCG
>NZ_JBDYCV010000163.1:0-5506 GCF_040495915.1 Shigella sp. FJ200513
TCGGTGGAGCTGCATGACAAGGTCATCGGGCATTATCTGAACATAAAACACTATCAGTAAGTTGGAGTCATTACCAAGAAAGAGAAGGTAAAGAAGGTAAGTCCATACTGTCTCCACTATAAAAAAACCGCCAATTTCTGGCGGCTTATATATTAATCATCATTAATATCTTTCATATTCAATTTGCAATTTTCGTAGGTCACTCCCGACTCGCCATTAACATTAACTCCAGCTCTGATATTCCCGTTTTCTTTTACATCTACAAAAAACTGGCCTCTTGGCATCTTGAACGCAAATGTAAAACCAACAGTATCTGAATCAAAATCATCATCTTTATATATTGGGATCAAAAATGTCATCGTCGCTGGTGATGCATTGTTTGCAAAATCAAATACACCTATACTTTTGCCGAATTCATAAGAAGCTTTTCTCAATATAATCGCACCGCTGGCAGAAGGGGATGGGCACGATATCCTCAGTTGTCTGAATCCATCTGTATCCAAGTCAACGTCATTATCTGCAGATGTTTTAACGTTACTAATAAATCGTGAAACAATCTCCTCATTTGTTAGTATTTTCGCCTGAGCACAGCAAGAGGTTAATATTGCAACCGTCATTAAAAATGGCTTTATCACAAAACAAACTCCATTGTTAGCATGTTACGCGATAATTTTGCCTCATCTTTCACCACAAAAAAAGAACTCACCTTTTAAATGGAGAATACCCAACATCATGGGTGATTTTCATAAAGGGATCGCCTGTTTTCGGCAAATCGATAACGCGCATTCCAGGCGGCGCGTTGTCAAACGTCACCTTAAGTTCGCTGCGGGTTGCCGGTGAAGATGCAAGGCTTAACAGCTGATTCCTTTCCAGTGATACATTCGGGGTGTAGCGTTTATCGGGAGATAAATACCCATCACCACGTGGCATCTGCCATCCGGTCATGTCATAGACAAAATCATGGAACTGTTTGCCCCACTCGTCGAACTTATCATTCAGACCAAATCCACTGTTCAGTGCATCAGCCACAAAATTTTTAACAAGCCAGGGATGTTCTTTTTCAAACTCCTGCGCCATCATGCCCAGTTCAAGCAATCCACCAATCAGACTGATCTTTCCGAGGCCCTTTAATTTCAGCCCTGTTTTTCCTGCCGCCGTTGTCCATTGATTCTGGGCGACTGTTGCCGCACGAATACTTGCCACCGCCTTCACACCAATATACAGGGCAGAAACCGTTGCTATTGTTTTTACTGCCTGTTCCCATCCCCCCATTGCTCTGACAACCTGATCAACCTCCTGCCAGACTTTTTTCACAACCGGACCGACCGTTTCCCAGTTATCAATTATGAGATATGCACCACCGACGAGAAGCGCAATTAATCCCTTTGCCGGCGTCATATTCATCACGCTACCCATGATTTTTGTTATGCGTGTCAATGTGCCAATCGCCACGCCCATCGTCAGTAATGCCGCACCAGTTTTCGCGATGGTTTTTACGACCTCAGGATTTTCTCTGACAAACGTGCGCACTTCTTCCAGAAAAGGCTTCATCTCTTTTATGCCTTCATTGAGTGAAGGCAGGAAGGTTTCCCCCAGCGTGGAAGAAATCGCATTGATCTGGTTCTGCAGCAGCAACAACTGATTTTCTGTCGTCGCGGCACGGGCGGCATATTCTTTCTGCATTGAGCCGCCATACTGCTGCGCATCCGCCACACGATTAAAGTTGGTTCGCAACAAATCCAGATTCGTGAGCAGCGGCGCAATGGCCCCCAGGGATTCCTTCCCGAACAGCGCTTTCAGCACAGCAGCCTGTTTTTCTTTCGGCACTTTTGCCAGAGAATCCAGTACGTGCAGCATGGCCCCGCGGGCGTCTTTCTGCATATCCGCCGCCAGTTTTTTCGGGCTAATGCGCAACGAGCGGAGCACTTTTTTCTGCGATTTGGTGGCAGAATCCCTCGCTGTCAGCGACAACATAAAATTCTTTATCCCCGTCGCAGCAATTTCTGACTCCACCCCCATTCCGGCAATGGTTGCCCCCATTGCGGCAATCTCTCCGGAGGCCACACCCGCAACACTGCCTAAAGGGCCAATACGGGTCACAACATCAGAAATCTTTTTCGCACTTGCAGGACCGGTATTGCCAAGATAGTTAATCTTATCCGCAAGCCCTGCCACCTCTCCCTGTGTCAGTTTAAAGGCAGTGCGCCACTGCGCCATCATCTGACCGGATTCTTCTGCCGTGGTGTCAAAGGCCACGCCCATCTTCACGGCATCGTCAGTAAACTGCATCAGCTCGTCACGGGCGATACCAGCCTGACCACCCGCCGCCACAATTTCGGCGATACCTTCCGCCGACATGGGCAGTTCTGTTGACAGGTCGCGCACCTGCTCCGTCATTGCCTTAAACGCTTCCGGCGTATCCAGACCATCCACCACTTTCCGGACATCCGCCATTTTTGATTCAAGGGCAATGGCAGATTTGACCGGGAGCGCCAGCGCCCCCAGTACTGCGGTTCCGGCACCCGCTGCGCCCAGTGACAGGCTGGCAAACTCCTTTTTAAAACCTTTCAGCTGGCGCTGCATTCCCTTCAGCGGTGCCGATACCTTATCCACGGCAGTGATGATCGCCTTCAGCTGAAAACTGTCAGCCATGCTTCATCTCCTCGTTAATGCGGACGGCCTCGGCTTCCAGTTCTGTAAACTGCGAAACAGCCACCCGTCGCAGCTCCAGTGGATTCAGTTTCCAGAACCAGGCAACATTGTAGAGTCGTTTCCGGAGGTGCTTCCCGTCTCCGACTGGGTAAAAAAACGCAGGATCTGCATGCTGGTCTTAAAAATATCCAGTTTTGCCATCTGCGCCGCCGATGAACACGGGATCCCCGCCAGCAACGGGATATATTTCAGTGCCACCTGGCTGTCCAGTTTAATACTGCCTTCACCGGAAATAATGAAAGGAAAACCCAGCGCCTCGATTTCGTCATACGTGGGCTCGCGCAACTCCAGCACATGCAGCATTTCGTTATGCGCTGTCACCGGTTTTTTTAAAACTATTTCTGTAACGTTCATTGCCATTACTGATACCCTCCCTCTTCGCCGTGGAATTCAAGATCTGCCGTGCCTTCTTCGGCATTATGATTAGCCTCTCCGTGCAGCCATGCCGCCGAAAGCACATACACCATGCCGTTTGCCAGCTCAGCGGTAATCGTCATCTGGTCTGAGGTGGTAATTTTGTCGACCGGAAAGTTTTTGGGCACTTTAAACGTGCCCTTAACGTAAGGTGACCGCCAGGTCTCCTTGTAATCCACATCCCCTGCCATGCCGACGATGTCATCCCGGACATTGGTGTTCATCGGCACTTCAATGCCACCTGTCAGCGATAACTGCTGACCATCCACTTTAAAAAAACAGGTTCCGGCGATCTTTGCCATTATGCTGACTCCTCTGAATACTGAAGACGGAACTGGTTAACCACCGCAAAGACACGTAACTGATTAACATAATCCGGCGGGAACAGCGTATTCAGTCGGTTCGGGTTATCTGCATCACGCTCAACTATCAGATACTGTTTAAACAGATCGTATTTTTCCACAATACCGGCACGCTCCATCTGACGATATGTCGCCAGAAGTTCCCCTTTGATAACGGCAGGAGTGACAATCGCCTGCCCCGGACCAAAACGGGTACCATCATTTGCCAGCTTGTGACGTCCGTACTTGCTTGTGATGACCGATTTCAGTTTGCGAAGAACATATGCACTGGTATGCAGAGTTTCACTGTCCAGATAGCTGTTGTCTGCCACGCCATACGCATTCTTTTTGTAGGTGGTTACGGAACGCTGGATCTGCAACGTGCCGCCTTCCACATAAGCCGTCGCCACGCCGTGAGATAAAAGGGTCTGCTGCTCTGTCATGATGAATCGCTTACCTTTCGGTGCCGGAAGCATCCCCACCAGCTCCCCCGTCTGTGTCGGACGGGCAGGATCATTCCGGATAAATACCGCTTCACGGGCAAGGCGACTGGCAACCAGTTCATCGACAGGCGACTGGGTTTCTTTTTCGTAACCGGCAAGCGTGATATGTTGCTGATTATGCATATCTCCGGCACCAACCAGCTCTGACAGCGTTCCCAGTTTTGCGGTATAGACATGCCCGTATAACTGGCGCGCATAACTCCAGCGACCGCTGCTGTCATTCATTTCGGTCATCATCATATTGATGGAGGCGGCATCGTTGAACGGCAGACCGATAAAGTCGAATGCCTCATCGCCCATAGCAGCAACAGCGGCGGTAAGATCAGGCGCTCCGCTACCGGCAGCACCGACTTCCGTCACCACCCGAAGCCCTGCTGGCAAAATCTCACCACCACCAGAACCATAATAATTCAGACAGACCGGTAACTCATTACCATACAGCCCCTTATGACGGGCAGTCAGCGTCACCACGCCTGCATCAGATGACGCCGTAAACGGCAGGGTGATAACCCCGTTTACCGCTTCCTTAATCGCGGTGGCAACCGCAGTGGCATCATCGCCATTCACCACAGGCACCTGTACACGGGAGCGCCCGACATACAGACTCAGGGTGCCGCTTTCCTCTGCTTCTCCGGCAACCGTCACCCTGACCGTCGCCGCCGCCCCTCTGGCTTCCGGTACTGCAATAACATACAGTTCACCGAAAGGATCTGTCTGACGGTAGACTTCCACCATACGCGCCAGCTGGCTCCCCGCCCCACAAATCTGGCGGGCATAATCTGCCGATGGCATCAGCACCAGGCTGTTAACCTCAATGGCTGCATCGTTGCTGGCATGCCCGATCAGTAATGCAGGCGCGCTGGTCACCGCTGTATTTGCCGCAGAATTGTTCATCTCGGCGTAGAACAACGGCACCAGCGTATTCGACGGAACAGTATTAAAACTTATCGTCATGATTTTTTAGCCTTATCCTGTTTAACACGTACCACATCACCCGCCGCTATACGGCGGAACCAGTAGCTGCTTTCTTCCACATTTCGCCCTTCGGAAGGCAAAAGGTCTCCACGGGCAGGGTCAGGAACCGACCGCCCTTTCAGGGGTTTCACAAACATGAGGGACTCTTAATTCTGAGGGAAACGCATTTCCAGATGGTGCTCAATGTCACCATCCGGGCCAGTACCAGGATCGATGTAATCCACATCAATACTCAGCAGGGATAAATCCGGCAGGGCATTCACGTCCTCTGCCTGTCGCGTGTCTTCTTCCGTGATTTCATACTTCGCCGTAAAATCAAACTGGTAATACAGTTCGTAACGGTTCAGATCCAGCAGGGTGCCACCGACATAAACAATCTCGCCCCCTTGCGGGTCCGGCATCCATCCAAGCAGGGCTTTCCAGAGTTCTCTCCGGACATCATGAACGGCGTCATAGGCTGCCCACTGCCCTTTTTCATCACGCTCATTGAGGTGTACTGGCAATAGCGGACACTACCATTTATTCTTTTTTTAAGCAGCCATCTGATGATATTTTTCCCTG
>NZ_JBDYCV010000164.1:0-5495 GCF_040495915.1 Shigella sp. FJ200513
GTGGTAAAGGAGAGGCCCTGGAAATACCCCACAGCCCCGAAAAAGAGCCAGTCAGTTGCTTAACTGACTGGCATTAGCCCCGAAGGGCTCGTTTTATCATTACTGGACAGCGACAATCCGGTCTTCATTAACTTCCAGGCGAATCACTTTACCCGGAACCAATTCACCAGACAGTATTTGCTGTGCCAGCGGGTTTTCGATCTGCTGCTGGATAGCACGTTTCAAAGGACGTGCACCATAGACTGGATCGTAACCGTTCTCGCTCAGCAGTTTCAGCGCCTCGTCAGAAATGTGGATTTCATAACCACGTTCTTCCAGACGTTTGTACAGACGTTTCAACTGAATCTGCGCAATCGAGGCAATGTGCTGTTCACCCAGCGGATGGAAGACCACCACTTCATCAATACGGTTAATGAATTCCGGACGGAAGTTATGGCTAACCACACCGAGCACCAGCTCTTTCATGTGCGCATAATCCAGTTCACCGAAGCGTTCCTGAATCAGATCGGAACCGAGGTTAGAGGTCATAATGACAACCGTATTACGGAAGTCGACCGTTCTCCCCTGCCCGTCAGTCAGACGCCCATCATCCAGTACCTGCAACAGAATATTGAAGACATCCGGATGCGCTTTTTCCACTTCATCCAGCAGGATGACGGAATACGGACGACGACGCACAGCTTCGGTCAGGTAGCCACCTTCTTCATAACCGACATATCCCGGAGGCGCACCAACCAGACGAGACACCGAGTGTTTCTCCATAAATTCGGACATATCGATACGGACCATCGCCTCGTCGCTATCAAACATAAAGTTCGCCAGCGCCTTACAAAGCTCAGTTTTCCCCACACCCGTTGGGCCGAGGAACAGGAATGAACCAATCGGGCGATTTGGATCCGCCAACCCCGCACGGCTACGGCGAATAGCGTTAGATACCGCATCAACCGCTTCGTTCTGACCAATGACGCGATGGTGCAGTTCTTGCTCCATACGCAGCAGTTTTTCGCGCTCGCTTTCCATCATGCGAGAAACCGGAATCCCCGTCCAACGCGCCAGCACTTCAGCAATTTCGGCATCGGTCACTTTATTACGCAACAGACGCATAGTTTTGCCTTCGAGCTGCGTTGCGGCTTCCAGTTGCTTTTCCAGTTCCGGGATTTTGCCGTATTGCAGTTCAGACATCCGCGCCAGGTCCCCCACACGGCGAGCCTGTTCAATAGCGATTTTCGCCTGTTCCAGTTCCGCTTTAATGGTCTGCGTACCAGAAAGCGATGCCTTCTCTGCTTTCCACTCTTCTTCTAACTCGGAGTACTGACGTTCTTTGTCGCTCAGTTCTTCGTTGAGCATATCCAGGCGTTTTTTACTGGCTTCATCAGACTCTTTCATTAACGCCTGTTGTTCCAGTTTGAGCTGGATGATACGACGATCGAGTCGGTCGAGTTCTTCTGGTTTTGAGTCAATCTGCATACGAATGCTGGATGCTGCTTCATCGATCAGGTCGATGGCTTTATCCGGCAGCTGACGGTCAGCAATGTAGCGATGAGACAACGTCGCTGCTGCAACAATTGCCGGGTCAGTAATTTGCACATGGTGGTGCAATTCGTAACGTTCTTTCAGGCCACGCAGAATCGCAATGGTATCTTCAACAGAAGGCTCGGCAACAAACACTTTCTGGAAACGACGTTCCAGCGCAGCATCTTTTTCGATGTACTGGCGATATTCGTCAAGCGTCGTGGCACCTACGCAGTGCAATTCACCACGCGCCAGCGCCGGTTTCAGCATGTTTCCGGCGTCCATTGCGCCATCGGCTTTACCCGCGCCGACCATGGTATGTAATTCGTCGATAAACAGGATGACGTTGCCTTCCTGTTTGGCAAGATCGTTAAGCACGCCTTTTAAACGTTCTTCAAACTCACCGCGATATTTCGCCCCAGCCACCAGCGCGCCCATATCCAGCGCCAGTACGCGGCGGCCTTTCAATCCTTCCGGCACTTCGCCGTTGATAATACGCTGCGCCAGACCTTCAACGATGGCAGTTTTACCGACGCCGGGTTCACCAATCAGTACCGGGTTATTTTTAGTACGACGTTGCAGCACCTGAATGGTACGGCGAATTTCTTCATCACGACCAATCACCGGATCGAGTTTGCCCTGTTCGGCTCGTTCGGTAAGGTCGATGGTATATTTTTTCAAAGCCTGACGTTGGTCTTCAGCACCTTGATCGTTCACGCTTTCACCTCCACGCATTTGTTCAATCGCTTGAGTAATGTTGGCGGTGGTCGCCCCTGTTGCTTTCAGGATGTCGGCCAGCGTGCCGCGAGACTCAAGTGCCGCCAGAACGAACAGTTCTGACGAGATAAAGTTATCACCACGTTTTTGCGCCAGCTTGTCGCAAAGATTAAGAACGCGCACCAGATCCTGTGATGGCTGGACATCACCACCAGTACCTTCAACCTGCGGTAAACGATTTAATGCCTGATTGATATCTGTGCGCAACTGGCCAGCATTTATGCCAGCGGATGTTAATAAAGGACTAACCGAACCCCCTTCCTGATTCAGCAGGGCGCTCATTAAATGAAGTGGTTCGATGAATTGGTTGTCGTGCCCGAGTGCAAGTGATTGGGCATCGGCAAGAGCAAGCTGGAATTTATTAGTAAGACGATCCAGACGCATAACTCCTCCCATAACGGATCAAAGTTGCTACTGGAGATTAAATGAGGTCATCCCTCAATTATTCAAGGTTATTGACCAGATTAATGTGAAAAGAAAATCACGCGTACCGGATCGTCTTGATTCTTTAGGTTATATCAGCCAAATGAAACTTGCCATACGACCGGTGGTCTTGTCGCGACGATAAGAGAAGAAAGTCTCATTTTCCGTATATGTACAACGGTCGCCGCCGAAAATTTGCTCAACACCCACGTTCGCCAGACGCTGCCGGGCAAGCTGATAAATATCCGCCAGATACTTATCACCATGCTGAATGAAAGCTGCACTTGCTTTAGCGTCTACTGCCATAAACGCCTCGCGAACCTCCGCCCCCACTTCGAACGCGCGTGGACCAATTGCCGGCCCTAACCAGGCGAGAATGTTTTCAGGTTTATCAGCAAAACAGGAAACCGTCTCTTCCAGCACGCCTGCGCACAGTCCACGCCAGCCAGCATGAACGGCGGCGACTTCCGTTCCCGCTCGATTGCAAAACAGCACAGGGAGGCAGTCGGCAGTCATCACTGCGCAAACCGTGCCAGGCGTATTGCTATAAGAGGCATCTGCTCGTTTTGAGGCATAAGGTTCGCCAGTAAGCTTAAGCACATCTTTGCCGTGTACCTGCTCAAGCCAGACCGGTTTAGAAGGCAAATTGCCCGCAGCAAAAAGTCGCTTGCGATTCTCCTCAACGTGATCCGGGTTATCGCCACAATGGGCACCGAGGTTGAGTGAGTCATACGGGGGCAAGCTCACGCCGCCGATACGAGTGGAGCTACAGGCCGCAACACCTTTTGGCAGCGGCCACTGCGGGACAATCAGCTTACTCATAACCAGTCCACTTCATCCTTATGCTCTTCGAAATCGGCGCGCATCACCTCAATCAGCTCCACCATATCTTGTGGAATAGGCGCATGCCATTCCATTTCGATGCCGGAGATCGGGTGATAAAGACGCAGCATGGTTGCATGAAGCGCCTGGCGGTCAAACTTACGCAGCGTGGAGATAAATGCTTCCGAAGCACCTTTTGGCGGACGCGGACGGCCACCATAAACCGGATCGCCCACCAGCGGATGAGTGATATGGGCCATATGCACGCGGATCTGGTGCGTACGTCCAGTTTCCAGACGCAACCGCAGACGCGTGTGCACACGGAAGTGTTCCATGATGCGATAGTGAGTCACCGCCGGTTTGCCCATCGGATGCACCGCCATGTGAGTACGTTTGGTCGGGTGGCGGCTGATGGGTTCATCTACTGTACCGCCAGCGGTCATATGACCAATCGCCACCGCTTCATACTCACGAGTAATTTCACGCCGTTGCAAAGATTCGACTAAACGCGTCTGAGCCGGAACGGTTTTTGCCACAACCATCAGGCCAGTGGTGTCTTTATCCAGACGATGGACGATGCCCGCACGTGGTACATCGGCAATGGGCGGATAGTAATGAAGCAACGCATTCAGTACCGTGCCATCCGGGTTACCCGCGCCAGGATGTACCACTAGGTCGCGCGGTTTATTAATGACGATGATATCTTCATCTTCATAGACGATATCCAGAGGGATATCCTGCGGTTCAAAACGCGCTTCTTCTTCAATCTCAGCGTTGATGGCAACCTGCTCGCCACCCAATACTTTTTCTTTCGGCTTATCACAAACTTTGCCGTTTACCAGCACGCGCTGGTCGAGGATCCATTCTTTTATTCGCGAACGTGAATAATCCGGGAACATTTCGGCCAAAGCCTGATCTAAGCGTTGACCGAGTTGGTTTTCGGACACCGTTGCAGTGAGCTGTACTCGTTGTGCCATATATACTGCTTCTTCGTTTATCGTTGGGGTTTTACGGCTTTGCCGTTTAATATAGTGTGCTATTGTAGCTGGTCTTAACCGGGTGCAGGAACAGAGAATCTCCCGTATTACATTTTGAGGAAAGTCAAAACGTCATGACGCGCATGAAATATCTGGTGGCAGCCGCCACACTAAGCCTGTTTTTGGCGGGTTGCTCGGGGTCAAAGGAAGAAGTACCTGATAATCCGCCAAATGAAATTTACGCGACTGCACAACAAAAGCTGCAGGACGGTAACTGGAGACAGGCAATAACGCAACTGGAAGCGTTAGATAATCGCTATCCGTTTGGTCCGTATTCGCAGCAGGTGCAGCTGGATCTCATCTACGCCTACTATAAAAACGCCGATTTGCCGTTAGCGCAGGCTGCCATCGATCGTTTTATTCGCCTTAACCCGACCCATCCGAATATCGATTATGTCATGTACATGCGTGGCCTGACCAATATGGCGCTGGATGACAGTGCGCTGCAAGGGTTCTTTGGCGTTGACCGTAGCGATCGCGATCCTCAACATGCACGAGCTGCGTTTAGTGACTTTTCCAAACTGGTGCGCGGCTATCCGAACAGTCAGTACACTACCGATGCCACCAAACGTCTGGTATTCCTGAAAGATCGTCTGGCGAAATATGAATACTCCGTGGCCGAGTACTATACAGAACGTGGCGCATGGGTTGCCGTCGTTAACCGCATAGAAGGCATGTTGCGCGACTACCCGGATACCCAGGCTACGCGTGATGCGCTGCCGCTGATGGAAAATGCATACCGTCAGATGCAGATGAATGCGCAAGCTGAAAAAGTAGCGAAAATCATCGCCGCAAACAGCAGCAATACATAACAGAAACCTGAAACACAAAACGGCAGCCCTTGAGCTGTAATGCCAGTCAGTTAAGCAACTGACTGGCTCTTTTTCGGGGCTGTGGGGTATTTCCAGGGCCTCTCCTTTACCA
>NZ_JBDYCV010000165.1:0-5351 GCF_040495915.1 Shigella sp. FJ200513
GGTTACCCCCAAACGAATCGGAAAATCGATACTGGAAAAACTCTAACTCGGTGGCCAGTTTTTGTTGACCACTTCAGGGCTATTTTACCGCGACAATTCATTCAGAACATCAATAGTCAGGGAAGGAAGTAGCAACATTAGCTAACTAATCAATGCGTTGATTGTAAATCCAGCTAAGAGGTGAGGTTTTCAGAGCAGACAACGGTGAAACGTCATGGTATTGTTACGTTTAGGTAACAAGAAATTTGTCTGCACAAGGATTACATCATGATTATGGCGAAACTGAAGTCAGCGAAAGGGAAGAAATTTCTCTTTGGTTTGTTGGCGGTTTTCATTATTGCGGCGTCGGTTGTGACTCGCGCGACCATCGGCGGCGTTATAGAACAGTACAATATTCCGCTGTCTGAGTGGACGACATCAATGTATGTGATTTAGTCATCGATGATTTTTGTTTATAGCCTGGTCTTTACTGTGTTGCTGGCAATCCCGTTGGGAATTTATTTCCTTGGCGGCGAAGAGCAGTAAGTAAAAAATAGGCCCGATAACTCGGGCCTTGTCAGTTATTGAAGAGTCGTTAATCGTCTTCTTCGTCATCCAGTTCAACGGGTGTCTGATACTGGTCAGGTTTAATGACCAGCAGGTCGCAGCGAAGATGATCAATCACCTGTTCCGCCGTGTTGCCGAGGAATGCTGCTGAAATACCGGTGCGTCCGACCGTGCCCAGAACCACAATTCCCGCCTGTAAATGCTCCGCCAAATCAGGAATCACCTCTTCGGGCAGACCTTTTTCTACGTGCGTCATGTTTTCATTAATGCCGAATTTCTGCCGCAGGGCTTTCATTGCCAGCAAATGTTGCCCACGAATGGCATCGTTATAAACGCTCGGGTCAAATTCCGGCAGTTCAATCGCGATATTAATTGGCGTTACCGGATAAGCGCCAACCAGATGAACTTCGGTATGGTTGACTTGTTCTGCCAGTTCGATCGTCTCTTTGACCAGTTTTTCATTGAGCGCATTATGATACGGCTCTTCACTGGCGAGATTCACCGCCACCAGCGCCTTGCCTCCTTCCGGCCACGGCTGGTCTTTCACCATCCACACCGGGCTTGGGCATTTGCGTAACAGATGCCAGTCCGTTGGCGTAAAAATCACCGCTTCCAGACGGTCATGTTGGTGCGCCATTTTTAGCACCAAATCGTGTCCGCCGCTGATCACTTCCTGAATGATGGCTTCGAAAGGACGGTTATGCCAGACCACTTTAATTTCAATGGGAACGCCAGCATTGAGATAATATTTTGCCTGCTCGTGGATCCAGGCTGTACGCTGGCTGATGACGCCCTGACGCATAGCGGTACGTTCGTCCGGGGAGAGCAGGGTGGTCATTTCGTATGAGAAGTCATAGATCGGCAAAAAGGCTTTAATTTTGCCACCAATCCGTTGATGTAAATAAACAGCTCGCCGCAATGCTGGTTGGTCGTCCTGGTTAGGATCGATAACAACGAGCATGTTCTGATACATAGCCATACAGGGTCTCCTTACAACAACTGTCAACGCAGTTTGTAATTAAAAGATTAACCCATATCTGGTGAATGAAACAGTGATGAACCTTCTGCCAGATCAATAAATCAGAAAAATTTAATGATATGACAGAAGGATAGTGAGTTATGCGGAAAAATCAGGCAACGTTACGCGTATGGCCAGCAAGCTGGGCCAGTGCATCGTTATTTTCGATGGTGATGTATTTACCTTTGACTGCCAGCATACCGCTTTTCTGGAAGCGACCCAGCAGACGGCTGATGGTTTCTACCGTCAGGCCCAGATAGTTACCAATATCGCCACGAGTCATCGTCAGGCGGAATTCACGAGGGGAGAAGCCGCGTTGGGCAAAACGACGGGACAGGTTGTAGATGAATGCAGCCAGACGTTCCTCGGCATTTTTCTTCGACAACAGCAAGATCATGTCCTGATCGCCTTTGATTTCACCGCTCATCAGACGCATCATCTGCTGACGCAGATTCGGCATTTTACCGGACAAATCGTCCAGCGTTTCGAACGGAATTTCACATACCATCGAGGTTTCCAGCGCCTGAGCGAAGCTCGGGTGATGGCCGCTGCCGATGGCGTCAAATCCCACTAGGTCGCCTGCTAAATGGAAACCAGTGATTTGCTCGTCGCCTTGCTCAGTGATTGTATAACTTTTAATCGTACCGGAGCGGATGGCATAAAGCGATTTAAGTTCATCACCAGCCTTAAACAGCGTCTGGCCTTTCTGAATAGGCTTCTTCCGCTCAATGATATTATCAAGCTGATCAAGCTCATGTTCGTTGAGTGTGAACGGGATGCAAAGCTGGCTGATGCTGCAATCCTGGCAATGGATAGCACAACCGCCAGACTGAATGCGCCGTATAATTCGCTTTTCCGGGATCATAGGTCTGCTCAAGCCGTAATTGATATTTGTCAATTTTAACATCTTTTTAGGGAGCAAGTAAGTCTAAGCAAACCTTAACAGCAGAGAATTCCGATATTAGATGTAAATATATGTCTATCTATTTGAAACTCCTTAAGTTGTCAAGGGTAACTTTACATAAAAGTGTGAACAAGCTGGCACAAATTGTTTAATGTTTACAGCAAAAGATAACCTTCGTGGCGCAATAACCACTCTTTTCGCTGAACTCCGCCTGCATATCCGGTCATGGTGCCGTTTCGGCCAATAACCCGATGGCAAGGTACGACGATGCTGATGGGATTCGATCCGTTTGCCGCACCAACGGCACGCGCCGCGCCAGGGCGGCCCAATTGTTCAGCCAGTTGGCCGTAATGCATTACCTGCCCGCAGGGGATAGTGCGTAGTGTTTTCCAGACTTCGCGCTGAAATGGCGTCCCCCCCGTGGCAGTGGGAAGCGTATCAATAATGCTAAGATTACCGGCAAAATATTCACGAAGCTTGTCGCTTAAACCACCTGGGTTGGTGGCAGAAATGCGCTCATAGCCTTCTTTGCGATAATGGATGTCCAGCAGCTGCACCATGCGTTCGCTGTACTCTTCCCATTCAACCGCCCGCAGGCGAAATTGCTCATCGCAAATCACCCACAGTGGACCCAGTGGCGTGGCAATTTTTTCTTCAAGTAATCTCAGCATCCGTTCTCTCTTAAGACAAACGTGGGTAAATACCCTGACCTATCGGCAGACCGACAAGATACCACGCCAGCAACATCAGCAGCCATACCACCAAAAAGATAAGTGGATAGGGCAAGACTAACGAATAGTAAGTACCCAGTTTCGCGTCTGGTTTGTCGCAGTCTGATAGCATAAAGCGATTTTTTAATTTTTCTGCCTGAAGAAATGAGGGCAAGCCATCACATGGATCGAGGGTGGGATAATTCCAGTCAGTGAAATTTTACCGTAGGCTATCTGTTATTTGATTCTGTGGCGTGATAGCCGCCAGACACCACTGAACTCGTCACTCATTCCCCAATCCCGGCGAGAATGTGGTTATTTACAGAGCTAAAAAATGAATAAAAAAATAGAGCCTGTCGACATCCGCCAGACTCTACAGTACACACAGCAGTGCATCCTCGTCTTAAATCCGGCCTGGGGTCCTGGTGACCGGTGACAGTGTTATAACGGTTTTACCCATCCGTTGCCAATTTTCTTCAGTGACAGATTTCACGAAAATATAAGTTAAATCATTTGTCTTGTGATTGCATAATTATGCATCGTTAATCGACGAGTAAATTTACCGGGCGAGTAGCCCGTTCGACGCTTAAACATATTGCCGAACGATTCAGCTGAGGCATAGCCCAGACGATGGGCAATTTTGGTCAACGAATATCCATCATCAAGAAGCGTCACTGCAGAAATAACGTGCATTTGCTGAACCCAGTGGCGAAATGTTAATCCCGTCTCTTTAACAAATAAGCGCATGAGTGTACGGCTACTGACGTTAATTTTATCCGCTAGATTATCCAGTGTTGGCAGATACCCTTGGTTGTTTAGCAAATTCTCACAAAGCTGCTGTAGCCGCTCATCATTTGGCCAAGGGAGTTCAAGTGACATTTTCACCCCCATTTTTATTTCCTGAAGTATCAGTGTCTCGAGGGCTGAAAAACGTAACTGTTGTTTATCTGTGGTACTTTGCGACGGTGGAAGTTGGTTAATTGCAATTAGTAATTCCCTTAACAGGGGTGAAATACCCGTCATGAAGCAAACTGTTCCCAGCGTTTCACTTTCCGCTTCTGAAACCAGTACGGTTTTTAAAAGTACGTTGCCTGTCGCAACAAACTTATGCGGCATTTGTGGGGGCAGCCAAAGCGCGCTGCTGGCATGGACTAGCCAGACGCTTTCTCCAGCCCATACACGAACGACTCCTTCAGCCGGGTAAAGCAACTGGGCATAGAGATGTTTATGCCAGGGAACTGTACCTCCATTCAGATGTTCCGAATCCAGTCCGATAATGTGATGCCCTGGTGATGCTTTGGGTTGCAGTGTAATTGTCATTTACAGTAGGTATTTTGTCAGAAATCATCAAATAAGCCATGTTAAATTTTAAATATGACGTATGCAAGTTTCCGGATATATACGGTGTAAAGAGTGATGATAATTTCTAAAAAACAGCTTATTGGGGTGGTAGCGATCGGTATTCTTTTGACTGGCGTTGTCTTTTTTATCTGGAGGGTAAGCAAAGGAAGATTTATACAGACGACGGATGATGCTTACATTGGTGGTAATATCACCACGGTGGCAAGTAAAGTTTCTGGTTATATTTCTGCTATAGAGGTGCGCGATAATCAGAGCGTAAAAAAAGGCGATATTATCCTGCGTCTCGATGATCGGGATTATCGTGCAAATGTCGCCAGGCTTGAGGCAAAAATAAAAAGTAGCAAAGCCAATCTCGAAGGCATTCAAGCCACTATTACGATGCAGCAGTCGATAATTCAAAGTGCCAGTGAAACATGGCAGGCAGTAAAACATGAGGAGCAAAAGCGCCTGCGAGATACTGAACGTTATGAAAAACTCGCACAATCAGCGGCAATATCGCAACAAATTATTGATAACGCCAGGTTTGACTACCAGCAGGTCGCAGCAAAGGAGCGCAAAGCCGCGAACGATTTCCTGGTGGAGAAGCAACGGCTGGCAGTTTTATCTGCTCAGGAAGAAAACGTACGTGCGAGTATCGAAGAAGTTCAGGCCGCTTTGACTCAGGCACTACTGGATCTGGAATATACCCTTGTTCACGTATAGGAAATTGAAAAACCAGACGATACCGCTGTCCACGCCTTATGCCACGTGAGCTTTTCTGCTTTTCCCTCCACTCCGGTGTTTTCTCTCTCTGCATGGTCGATTCTTATAC
>NZ_JBDYCV010000166.1:0-5337 GCF_040495915.1 Shigella sp. FJ200513
GGTGGAGCTGCATGACAAGGTCATCGGGCATTATCTGAACATAAAACACTATCAGTAAGTTGGAGTCATTACCGGCGTAAAGTCTGAGAAAGCAACGTTTGTTTTGGTTGCTTTCAGCTTTACATCATCTGCCGCATGAGCAGCAAATGCAGCCATACCAGATGCCAGTATCAAAGATATCGAGGTACTTACGACACTTTTCTTTAATGCAGACTTCATAAATGTTCCTCTTCTTATTGTACTTAATTCCGAAGTAATTTTACGAAGAGAAATAAGTGGATGTAAGTGAAGTTAGTCACATAAAGAGATAGCAGATTTAGCTAAAAAAAGGGAAATAACAGTCCATAAAGCGTTGACATTACTTTCTGTTCTATTAAGTAATTTCTCGCCGATAAACAACTAATTTATTGATATTTAATAAATTATTGCATTTTACTGACAAAATGCCGAATTGAGATCATAAATAATCATGCAACAGGTTATGCAAGTGCATAAATATGTGATGGATGTCACTTATTTATTTCAATAAATATATCGCCTAAAAACAACGCGGGGCAGGGAATGGCTGCCCCATATAATTCTTACGTAGCGTGCGTGGTTGACTACTCGTTAGCAAATAATCAAATAGCTAAAGCACTCATCGTGTTGCCCGTATTCATACCCGTGTGCCTTTGACAACGGTACTCCTTAGAAACTCTCTTCGGACTGTTGCCGAAATGTTTGCGGAACGCATAAATAAAATAAGATGTACTGGCATAACCACATTGTTCGGCAATTTTATTGACTGAACCTTCTACGCGTATCAAATTTTTTGCGTGCTGCATTCTGGCATCTAATAGAATCTGTGAGAATGTCGTTTGCTCTTGCTTTAGTTTTTTCTTCAACAGGCTTTCACTGATGTACAGGCAGTCACAAATATCTTTCAGCTTCCATGGGTGCGCCAGCTTCATGTTGACAATATTTCTCACTTTCCCGGAAACGGATAGCACACCGTTAGTTAATAGTGTAATGAAACCTTTGCATGCGGCAAAAATAGACAGGCAAGAAAAAAGCAAAAGTTCTGAAAAATTATGATGATTGCGTTCTTCCGAGTTGAGATAAGCAATCATTTCATTAAGCAATCCAGTCGGTACATTTGAAGCACGTAAAAACTTCGCAGGAACAGGCACCGTCACTGTCTGGATGTTAGTGCATTGTAGATATTTTTTAATGGTATTTTCATTAAATCCGATTTCTTTAAAATGCCGCTCATAAGGTTCAAAATGTGTACGAACAGCGTTATCTACCATCAGGATCTCGCCGTCGGAGAAGGCGTAATCTTTATCTAAAATGTTAGCGTTGAAAGCATGATGAATAAATATAACAGAACAAACGAGCGACATTTTATCTCCTTAAAACAATAAAGTTTTATCGATACCTTTTAAACATTTCACATTTATAATTTGCTGTTTATTTCCAGTCTTGCAAACTATTGATAATGAAATGTGTAAGATCTCTTGCAATGCGACCCATTTCTGAAATACTCAGCTGATCAATTGCCGAAAAAATGGCTATCAACGTAAGTGTCAGTAATAAGACAACCACAATTACAGACATGATTTCTTTATAGTTATCTCTTTGCGTGATTTTGTTTTTCACTGTGGTCGCATGCATTTCAAATATGTTTATTTAGCGGATAACGTTAAAAGTCGTTAATCAGTATGCTTAATATAACAGGCTGGAGAAAAGAAGAAATAGGACTGGTGCTTCAGTACTGAGCGGAGTTTCTTACAGCTGTAGGCAGAAGTTTATATCTTATAGTATGTAGTTTAATTTAATCCATGTGAGCAAATTGCGCAATAATAGTCAATGAGGAATTCTTCTGCTGTGCGGATGACAGCAGAAGAAATGAGAAGAGGCATTAATTTGATGGTTCTAATTCAACCGGAATACTTTTATAGCCAGGAATACCACTTAATGGATCGTGGTTATCAAGTGTTAGCATGTGATTCGATTCTGGAAAATAGGTCACCAGTGAGCGGTCAGCCATAGGGTAAATGACCACTTTTAATCTATCCATGCGGCGTGAGCTGCGCTTACCGTCTGGCGTAAGCGCAATAAGATTAACTCTTTCGCCGTTTTTTACACGGCAAATTTTAGCTTGTTTAGCACTCATAAAGACCACATCTCGTTGACCGAATACCCCTCGATAGCGATCATCCATACCATAAATCGTCGTGTTGTACTGATCGTGGCTGCGTACTGTCGCCATGACCAGCTTACTGTTAAACGCTGAAGAGGGATCTTCTAACAGCCCTTTGCTGGTAATGAAATTAGCCTTACCTGACGGCGTCATCCAGCGCCTTTCAGCAGCTGCATTTATCAGGTGAAAACCACCGGGATGACGGATGCGCTGGTTATAGTCGGCGAACTCTGGCAGCACAGCTTCAATGTCATTGCGAATGCGATCATAATCTTCCACCAGATACTCCCAGGCTACCACGCTCTGGGGTAGTGCTGCCTGCGCGATTCCCGCGACCACTGCACACTCTGATTTCAGCATTACACCGGCGGGTTTTAACACGCCACGCGAGGCATGAATCATCGACATTGAATCCTCAACGGTTACCGCCTGCGCACCGCTTTTTTGCATATCAATCTCGCTACGCCCCAGAACCGGCAGAATATAGCTATGCCGTGCGGTCAGCAGATGAGAGCGGTTAAGCTTAGTGGCTACGTGTACCGCCAAATCTAATTGCGTTAACGGTACAGCGCTCGCTTCCCGATCTGGCATTGCCAGTGCAAAGTTGCCCCCCATGCAGATCAATGCTCGAGCCTGCCCCGTACATATTGCTTGCATGCTGGCAATTGCAGCATGTCCAGGTGCATGAGGTGGGGGGAAGCCATAGCGCTCACCCAGGCGAGCCAGAAACTCTGCAGACGGTTTCTCGGTGATACCGACGGTTCGGTCGCCCTGTACATTAGAGTGACCACGTAGTGGGCAGATACCCGCACCAGGCTTGCCAATGTTACCTTTCATCAACAGCAAATTGACCAGTTGCTGCACGTTCTGGGTACCATGTTCGTGCTGAGTGATCCCCATTCCGTAACAGATAATGGTGCGTTCGGCAGCGGCATATGCGTCAGCCAGTTCGGCGATTTGTGTCTGACTTAGTCCAGAAATACGTTCGATATCTTTCCACTCGGAATTGAGAACGTCACGGCGTAGCTCGTCAAAGCCGACGGTATGCGTTTGAATAAATTCGTCATCAAGCAATGAGGGCCGACCTGCGGCACTTGCAGCATCATCGCGCTCAATTAACAGGCGCATCATCCCCTTGAGCAACGCCATATCGCCACCAATGCGCACGTTGTAGTAGGCACTGGCCAACTGAGTCTCAGAGTTCGTCAGCATTTCAAACGGGTTTTGCGGTGCGGTAAATCGCTCCAGGCCACGTTCCTGTAGAGGATTGATGGCGATCATTTTCGCTCCCCGTTTCACTAAAGCGCGCAACGAAGTCAGCATGCGAGGGTGGTTTGTACCAGGGTTATGCCCAATGCAAATGACTAAATCGCACTTCTCAAAGTCTTCCAGCAACACGGTCCCTTTACCTACACCGATACTCGCTGCCAAACCCACGCTTGTCGGTTCATGGCACATGTTGGAGCAGTCGGGAAAGTTATTGCTCCCGTATTCACGGGCAAAAAGCTGATAAAGAAAGGCAGCTTCATTGGAAGTGCGGCCCGAAGTATAGAATTCAACCTGATTGGGATCACTATAGCTTTGAAGGCGTGCGCCAATTTCGTCGAAAGCTTGTTGCCAGCTTAATGGCTTGTAACAGTCGCTGACGGCATCATATTTCAAAGGCTGAGTGAGACGCCCCGCAGCCTCAAGCTCGTGATCTCCCCAGGTAAGTAATGATTGAACCGTATTCTCAGCAAAGAAAGAGGCATTTACCTGCTTATCCGTGACTTCCCAAGCGATTGCTTTTGCGCCGTTTTCACAAATGTCGAATGACGCACTGTTCTTAGGATCTGGCCATGCACAACCCGGACAGTCAAAGCCCTCTGGCTTATTCATGTCAAACATGGCAATAACATCATGGCGTATATCCATCTGCTTACGTACTGCATTCGCTACGGATTTAACAGCACCCCAACCACCTGCAGCACCCTGGTAGGATTCAATTTTTTTCTTCATCTACTTATCCTGTGTGGAAATGAATTATTAGGATTTGTAATAGCGATGATGCACAGTACATACAAAGGGATTATCGCCAACATGGATATATAAGAGTAAGGGACTACTCTCTTTCTATTTTTAATCTATTATCGTTAAACAATAGATTAAATACGATAAGTTAAGCATCATCTCTCATAGTGTTTAAATTAACATATTTTCCAATATAAAAAATAAGACTCTGGCTTCAATTGTGCGCGGATTTTCTTACAGGTGTAGGATAATAGCCTTCACAAAATAATTATCCGCGCAATTTTCGTGAATGGAGCGCATAGACTAAGGTCAAAATCACAATTATTCATAGATAAAAGTGACACCAATGACTGACTGGACGGTTCCGGCTGAAACCTTGTTTCCTGTTTGTCCATAGGTTGCGCTTAAACCCAGAGGTACTTTGCTTTTATTTACTGTCCCCAGGGAGACATTTTCTCCCGTAGCCAGTATTTTTCCATTACGCATTAGAGTGACACCCACTCCCGATGCTTTTGTTGCATCAGGTGCTGTGTTAGCAAACACTTGTCGGCTACTGTCAGTGGTGGCACCCGAAAGATAAAATGAGAGCTTTTGTTCGCTTGAGCAATATACGCCAAGGGGTATTTCTGCGCTTCCAGGAAAGTCCGGGAGATCCACGGTGACATTACGACTATCAACGGTGCAGCCGCCTGTTGGCATAACAACACTGTTATTTGAAATAATATTCCACGTAAAATTACGCGGATTTCCGCTTCCTAATGTTGCAATTTTATACATATGAATACGGGCAATGACTTCCCCCGCTTTTATGACAACTCCACCGGCCGCCCCAACTGGGGTAATATAGAGTTTTAACGGTAATGGCATCGGTGTCTTATCACCAATATCCAATACGTTGGTATTTGTCGTCAACGGGAAGGGGTAGGTCACATTATTCCAGTACAGCGATCCTTTATATGACTGTAGGGAGCCTGCGAAAGCTGAGCCTTGTACCAGGTTTATATGATCAGTGTCGTACCAGCCGCCGTAATCATTCCAGCAACTTATATGCTGAGACAAGTCTACAACCAGGGTAATGCTGCCAACTTACTGATTTAGTGTATGATGGTGATTTTAAGGTGCTTGCGTGGCTTCCATTTCCATCA
>NZ_JBDYCV010000167.1:0-5318 GCF_040495915.1 Shigella sp. FJ200513
GATGGAAATGGAAGCCACGCAAGCACCTTAAAATCACCATCATACACTAAATCAGTAAGTTGGCAGCATTACCCGTAGTTTGTACCGAATGTTTGCCGATAAAGGTTTGGTAGTCGCGCAATATATTCGTAACCGTCGTCTCGATTTTTGTGCAGATGCGATTCGCCATGCCGCAGATGATGAAAAACTGGCAGGCATCGGCTTTCATTGGGGATTTTCTGACCAGAGTCATTTTTCAACGGTATTTAAGCAACGCTTTGGGATGACGCCAGGCGAGTATCGACGTAAATTCCGCTAACTAATTGGCGTTGCATGTACTGCAACGCCAATTAGTTAAAACAGATATTTGACTATGCATTTTTCAGGGCGAAAGGCAATTTGACAGGAGTTTTTGAATATTCACCTTGTTTCAGGAAAATAGATCAATCGCTTTCTCCTGTAGCGTTATCCCGATATTGCGGTTTTGCTATTAAAACTTTCGCACCCATTTACCGTTTATCCCTTGTACATATTCCCCCGGTTTGGCCCGAGCTACGAGCTTTTGCCCGGCGAGTTTCGCGATATCATCTACAGACACATTATTTTGCTTTGCCCGTTGTTGGTAACTCGCTTTACGTTCGGCATTAATTTCGGTTACTAATTTCTCTGTTTCAGCATCCGTTTTCAGCGCAACCAGATAACCATAAAATGTTTCACCTACCCGCCCCTGAGTTCTGGCTTCATCCAGAGTCAATGCCATTACATTGCTGCTTACCAGCCCAACAAGAAACGCACAAAGAAGTAATGTTTTCTTCATCATCGCCTCAGAAAAGATCGCTACGAGTTTCAAGCAGCTCTTCGACATCTTTGTCTGCCTTGATGATGATCTCATGCTCAATTTTAACGTTCATATTGATAGTGATCGGTTCCTTAGGTGCAGCGACTTCAATGCGAGGCGTACAGCCAACCAGCATAAAAGATGACGTCAACGCAGCCAGTAAAATTTTCATTGTTTTTCCTCACACTCTTTTCCTTGCGGACAGTCATTTCCCGGCAGACGTGCGTTCTGCTCCAACCATGCCTGGAGATTATCGCCAAAGCGTAAACTGCGCCACAGCGTAAAAATATTCTCTTCATGATGGTAATTAAGGTTTACCGTACCGCTTTTACCATCAACGCGACTGGTACCTGTAATGTTGGCCTGCATGGTTAATAAACCGAGATTATCTAAGTTAATTTTTGTCGATGACCGGCTAATTTCCATATAGCGCAACCAGTTAATTGCTGAACCCGCAGTCATATTGTCTTTCACCACCGCATCTGCGGTATCTTTATCCAGCCGCAAGGTCATTAGCCCGCTATTTGCCAGCCAACCATCTTTCACTATCCATTTTTCGTTGTTTAGCCATAACGGCAATGCACCACTAAATGCCCCGGACATGGCGAATTGTTTCGGATTGACGGCGCTAACCAGTTCGCTGGATGAGAGATTATTCAGCCGCAACAGCGCCGGGTCATGTTGCGGCATACGTAATTGTTTCATCAGCACGTTACCGCCTAACACATCGACGCTAACATCAGTCAACAGCAAGGGTTCTTCTTCAGTCCACGGATAACGCCCTTGCAAATCAGCCGTAATATTTTTCGCTGTCACCAGATTAATCACTTCGGCAATTCGCAACGTAACGGGGCCGCGAGTCCCCAGATGCCAGGCTCCATCGGCAAAACGGAAAGGCAGGACAAAATCGACACCGTTAACCTGATTATCTGGCATCCAGGCACTACCGCCTTTCAACACGCCGTGCCCTCCCGCGCGGAATCCTTGTTCAGGCGCAGCAGAAAATGCAACCTGAGCATACAGTTCACCATCGCGTAAGTTCATCTTCCAGTCGGGTGGCACCAGCGGCTGGAATACAGTCAGTGATTGTTTTGGCCACCAGGCGTTACCGCGCAGACGAATACCGTCCCAGCGACCATTTACCCGAACCGGGCCAATCTCACCAGCATGTAAATCGCCTTTAAAGAGGAAATAGGTCGGATTGCGCCCATCGACGCTAAATTTTAAGGTTGATGGCGGTAACACACTGCCGCCAGTGAACAGCGTTTGCCCGGCGTCCAGTGACAGCGCGCCGCTGAAGGAGGGATGCTGTGCGTCACGTACCCAGACGACGGGCTTGTCGAGAATTAATCGCGGCTTTTCTACCGTCATCGTACCGTATTGTAACTGGTCGAAACCGGTGGAGAGATCGGTCAGCGTAATCGTGCTGTCATGCCACTCACCTTTTCCTGCGACATCCCAGGTGGCATTCATCGGTGTAAAACTCCCTTTTCCCCAGTAGCGCCACTGCCAGCGGCCAGCGTCAGGGAGAAAATCATTCGCCAGCCCATCCATATGCAGCACGAAATCGCCCAGTTCATTTTCATGCGCCTGCAAAATGGCCTGCAAACGTCCGTCAACACCACGTTGGGTGACTTTTACACCCGCTAAAGGCCAGCGGATTTCATCGATGTCCAGCGAATCGATGACTCTTCCCTTTGAACGAAGTAACGCGCCTGGCTCAAAGGTCAGCGTTGGGTCAGACAGACTTCCACTTAGCTGCGCAGGTAAACGGGCATATAAAATGAGGTCCGCCTGTTTCGCTTCACCGGTCAGCTGCAGAGGCAGTTGACTGTTATCCATGCTTAATTTTCCTGGGCCAAAATTAAGCACCGCGTTGCCCTTACCCGCTTGCCCCTGGGTCAGCACATTCAGTCGTCCGCTGACCAGAGCGTTCTCAAGCCCTGCCTGCCAGTTGTCGACTTTGACACCCAGTCGGCCACTCAAAGGAAAACCAGCATACAGCCAGCTCCAGCGACCATCGCTTACGGTCAATTGTTGACGAGTAATTTGCCACGGCAAATCGAGCAACGGATCGCCGTTATCCCGTGCCAGCACGATCAATTGCCCGCTATTTTCCTGCCAGTCCAGCTCGGCATCCACCAGTGACGGTTCCTGCGGCAAGTTTAACGTCGCAGTAGCATGCCCACTTACAGGAAGTCCATCCGGCACGAGCGGCATAGTAAATTCCCCCACCAGTTTAACCGGCGGCTGATTTTCAAACGCGACGACATCCAGTTCGCTGACTGTAAGTTGTTGCCCTTTCAGCTGGCCTTGAAATTTAACTTTTTCGCCCTGATAACGCAGTTGCTGGATATCAGAGGTTAATGCGAGAGAGAGTTTTCCCTGCCATTCCTGCCAGGGAGAAAAAATCAGTTTATCGATATTGATCCAGGTGTTAGGCAGCATGGACTGCCACTGCGCGAGGGTTTTTGGAGCAGCTGGCGATTGCTCCGTCTGCGGCAATTTCGCCAGACAAGCAGAATCAAGTTCTACCGTGCCGACGTTCAATAACCAGCGGCTGGGATGTGAAAGGCTGGCGTTGGTGATATGCGCAAGCTGACAATCTCCCACCAGATAACGGAGATCGGGAATGATTAAACCTTTACGCGTAATGCGTGGGCTTTCATCTAATGCAATACGTGTCCCGAGCGGTAGCCAGATGTCCGCCAGCGTGGGAACCCACAGCCCGAGCGTCATCAGCAGCGTCAACGGCACAAGAATAATCAGTAATAACAGCGCGAGAACGGCTTTATATTTACCCAGCATGGGTAGTTAATATCCTGATTTAGCGAAAAATTAAGCATTCAATACGGGTATTGTGGCATGTTTAACCGTTCAGTTGAAGGTTGCGCCTACACTAAGCATAGTTGTTGATGAATTTTTCAATATCGCCATGGCTTTCAATTATATTTGAAATTTTGTAAAATATTTTTAGTAGCTTAAATGTGATTCAACATCACTGGAGAAAGTCTTATGAAACTCGCCGTTTATAGCACAAAACAGTACGACAAGAAGTACCTGCAACAGGTGAACGAGTCCTTTGGCTTTGAGCTGGAATTTTTTGACTTTCTGCTGACGGAAAAAACCGCTAAAACTGCCAATGGCTGCGAAGCGGTATGTATTTTCGTAAACGATGACGGCAGCCACCCGGTGCTGGAAGAGCTGAAAAAGCACGGCGTTAAATATATCGCCCTGCGCTGTGCCGGTTTCAATAACGTCGACCTTGATGCGGCAAAAGAACTGGGGCTGAAAGTAGTCCGTGTTCCAGCCTATGATCCAGAGGCCGTTGCTGAACACGCCATCGGTATGATGATGACGCTGAACCGCCGTATTCACCGCGCGTATCAGCGTACCCGTGACGCTAACTTCTCTCTGGAAGGTCTGACCGGCTTTACTATGTATGGCAAAACGGCAGGCGTTATCGGTACCGGTAAAATCGGTGTGGCGATGCTGCGCATTCTGAAAGGTTTTGGTATGCGTCTGCTGGCGTTCGATCCGTATCCAAGTGCAGCGGCGCTGGAACTCGGTGTGGAGTATGTCGATCTGCCAACCCTGTTCTCTGAATCAGACGTTATCTCTCTGCACTGCCCGCTGACACCGGAAAACTACCATCTGTTGAACGAAGCCGCCTTCGATCAGATGAAAAATGGCGTGATGATCGTCAATACCAGTCGCGGTGCATTGATTGATTCTCAGGCGGCAATTGAAGCGCTGAAAAATCAGAAAATTGGTTCGTTGGGTATGGACGTCTATGAGAACGAACGCGATCTGTTCTTTGAAGATAAATCCAACGACGTGATCCAGGATGACGTATTCCGTCGCCTGTCTGCCTGCCACAACGTGCTGTTTACCGGGCACCAGGCATTCCTGACAGCAGAAGCTCTGACCAGTATTTCTCAGACTACGCTGCAAAACTTAAGCAATCTGGAAAAAGGTGAAACCTGCCCGAACGAACTGGTTTAATCTTGCAGCTCCCCTGCAATCCAGGGGAGCTGATTCAGATAATCCCCAATGACCTTTCATTCTCTATTCTTAAAATAGTCCTGAGTCAGAAACTGTAATTGAGAACCACAATGAAGAAAGTAGCCGCGTTTGTTGCGCTAAGCCTGCTGATGGCGGGATGTGTAAGTAATGACAAAATTGCTGTTACGCCAGAACAGCTACAGCATCATCGCTTTGTGCTGGAAAGCGTAAACGGTAAGCCCGTGACCAGCGATAAAAATCCGCCAGAAATCAGCTTTGGTGAAAAAATGATGATTTCCGGCAGCATGTGTAACCGCTTTAGCGGTGAAGGCAAACTGTCTAATGGTGAACTGACAGCCAAAGGGCTGGCAATGACCCGTATGATGTGCGCTAACCCGCAGCTTAATGAACTCGATAACACGGTAATGACTCCAACTTACTGATAGTGTTTTATGTTCAGATAATGCCCGATGACCTTGTCATGCAGCTCCACCGA
>NZ_JBDYCV010000168.1:0-5180 GCF_040495915.1 Shigella sp. FJ200513
TGATGGAAATGGAAGCCACGCAAGCACCTTAAAATCACCATCATACACTAAATCAGTAAGTTGGCAGCATTACCAAATTCTGAGTGTAATAATGTAGCGGCGTGTCTTTCGAGGATAAGTGCATTATGAATATCTTACATGTATGTGTGACCTCAAAATGGTTCAATATCGACAATAAGATTGTCGATCACCGCCCTTAATTTACCCTTCTGTAGCCATCACCAGAGCCAAACCGATTAGATTCAATGTGATCGATTAGTTTGCTATATCTTAATTTTGCCTTTTGCAAAGGCCATCTCTCGTTTATTTACTTATTTTAGTAAATGATGGTGCTTGTATATATACATGGTGAATTAATGGATATTGCAGATGTAATATTCACAGGGATCACTGTAATTAAAATAAATGAAGGATTATGTAATGGAAAACTTTAAACATCTCCCTGAACCGTTCCGCATTCGTGTTATTGAGCCAGTAAAACGTACTACTCGCGCTTATCGTGAAGAAGCAATTATTAAATCCGGTATGAACCCGTTCCTGCTGGATAGCGAAGATGTGTTTATCGATTTACTGACCGACAGCGGCACCGGGGCGGTAACCCAAAGTATGCAGGCAGCGATGATGCGCGGCGACGAAGCCTACAGCGGCAGCCGCAGCTACTATGCGTTAGCCGAGTCAGTGAAAAATATCTTTGGTTATCAATATACTATTCCGACTCACCAGGGCCGTGGCGCAGAGCAAATCTATATTCCGGTACTGATTAAAAAACGCGAGCAGGAAAAAGGCCTGGATCGCAGCAAAATGGTGGCATTCTCTAACTATTTCTTTGATACCACGCAGGGCCATAGCCAGATTAACGGCTGTACCGTGCGTAACGTCTATATCAAAGAAGCCTTCGATACGGGCGTGCGTTACGACTTTAAAGGCAACTTTGACCTCGAAGGATTAGAACGCGGTATTGAAGAAGTTGGCCCGAATAACGTGCCGTATATCGTTGCAACCATCACCAGTAACTCTGCAGGTGGTCAGCCGGTTTCACTGGCAAACTTAAAAGCGATGTACAGCATCGCGAAGAAATACGATATTCCGGTGGTAATGGACTCCGCACGCTTTGCTGAAAACGCCTATTTCATCAAGCAGCGTGAAGCAGAATACAAAGACTGGACCATCGAGCAGATCACCCGCGAAACCTACAAATATGCCGATATGCTGGCGATGTCCGCCAAGAAAGATGCGATGGTGCCGATGGGCGGCTTGCTGTGCATGAAAGACGACAGCTTCTTTGATGTGTACACCGAGTGCAGAACCCTTTGCGTGGTGCAGGAAGGCTTCCCGACATATGGCGGCTTGGAAGGCGGCGCGATGGAGCGTCTGGCGGTAGGTCTGTATGACGGCATGAATCTCGACTGGCTGGCTTATCGTATCGCGCAGGTACAGTATCTGGTCGATGGTCTGGAAGAGATTGGCGTTGTCTGCCAGCAGGCGGGCGGTCACGCGGCATTCGTTGATGCCGGTAAACTGCTGCCGCATATCCCGGCAGACCAGTTCCCGGCACAGGCGCTGGCGTGCGAGCTGTATAAAGTCGCCGGTATCCGTGCGGTAGAAATTGGCTCTTTCCTGTTAGGCCGCGATCCGAAAACCGGTAAACAACTGCCATGCCCGGCTGAACTGCTGCGTTTAACCATTCCGCGCGCAACATATACTCAAACACATATGGACTTCATTATTGAAGCCTTTAAACATGTAAAAGAGAACGCGGCGAATATTAAAGGATTAACCTTTACCTACGAACCAAAAGTATTGCGTCACTTCACCGCAAAACTGAAAGAAGTTTAATTAATACTACAGAGTGGCTATAAGGATGTTAGCCACTCTCTTACCCTACATCCTCAATAACAAAAATAGCCTTCCTCTAAAGGTGGCATCATGACTGATCAAGCTGAAAAAAAGCACTCTGCATTTTGGGGTGTTATGGTTATAGCAGGTACAGTAATTGGTGGAGGTATGTTTGCTTTACCTGTTGATCTTGCCGGTGCCTGGTTTTTCTGGGGTGCCTTTATCCTTATCATTGCCTGGTTTTCAATGCTTCATTCCGGGTTATTGTTATTAGAAGCAAATTTAAATTATCCTGTCGGCTCCAGTTTTAACACCATCACCAAAGATTTAATAGGTAACACCTGGAACATTATCAGCGGTATTACCGTTGCCTTCGTTCTCTATATCCTCACTTATGCCTATATCTCTGCTAATGGTGCGATCATTAGTGAAACGATATCAATGAATTTGGGCTATCACGCTAATCCACGTATTGTCGGGATCTGCACAGCCATTTTCGTTGCCAGCGTATTGTGGATAAGTTCGTTAGCCGCCAGTCGCATTACCTCATTGTTCCTCGGGCTGAAGATTATCTCCTTTGTGATCGTGTTTGGTTCTTTCTTCTTCCAGGTCGATTACTCCATCCTGCGCGATGCCACCAGCACCACTGCGGGAACGTCTTACTTCCCGTATATCTTTATGGCTTTGCCGGTGTGTCTGGCGTCATTTGGTTTCCACGGCAATATTCCCAGCCTGATTATTTGCTATGGCAAACGCAAAGATAAGTTAATCAAAAGCGTGGTATTTGGTTCGCTGCTGGCGCTGGTGATTTATCTCTTCTGGCTCTATTGCACGATGGGGAATATTCCGCGCGAAAGCTTTAAGGCGATAATCTCCTCAGGCGGCAACATTGATTCGCTGGTGAAATCGTTCCTCGGCACCAAACAGCACGGCATTATCGAGTTTTGCCTGCTGGTGTTCTCTAACTTAGCTGTTGCCAGTTCGTTCTTTGGTGTCACGCTGGGGTTGTTCGATTATCTGGCGGACCTGTTTAAGATTGATAACTCCCACGGCGGGCGTTTCAAAACCGTGCTGTTAACCTTCCTGCCACCTGCGTTGTTGTATCTGATCTTCCCGAACGGCTTTATTTACGGGATCGGCGGTGCCGGGCTGTGCGCCACCATCTGGGCGGTCATTATTCCCGCAGTGCTTGCAATCAAAGCTCGCAAGAAGTTTCCCAATCAGATGTTCACGGTCTGGGGCGGCAATCTTATTCCGGCGATTGTCATTCTCTTTGGTATAACCGTGATTTTGTGCTGGTTCGGCAACGTCTTTAACGTGTTACCTAAATTTGGCTAAATCCTTCAAGAAGCCAGCCATTCGCTGGCTTCTTGCCTCTCAGGAAATCACTTATGTCCAAATGGCAACTCGCCTTATCCTCCTTCACCACGTATGCTTTGCGTCACCTTACTATCAGGACGCTTTAGCCCATGTCCCGCTTTTTGATTTGTAGTTTTGCCCTGGTTTTACTTTATCCCGCCGGGATTGATATGTACCTCGTTGGTTTACCGCGCATCGCCGCCGATCTCAATGCCAGCGAAGCGCAGTTGCATATTGCGTTCTCCGTATATCTGGCGGGGATGGCAGCTGCGATGCTATTTGCCGGTAAAGTGGCCGATCGTTCAGGGAGAAAGCCGGTCGCCATACCCGGCGCGGCGCTATTTATTATTGCCTCGGTGTTCTGTTCACTGGCTGAAACCAGCACGTTATTTCTTGCAGGCCGATTTCTACAGGGGTTGGGCGCAGGCTGTTGTTACGTGGTGGCGTTCGCCATTTTGCGCGACACGCTGGATGATCGACGTCGGGCTAAAGTGCTGTCATTACTCAACGGTATTACCTGCATCATTCCGGTGTTAGCGCCAGTGCTCGGACATCTGATTATGCTTAAATTCCCGTGGCAGAGTCTGTTCTGGGCGATGGCAATGATGGGCATCGCGGTACTGATGTTGTCTTTGTTTATTTTAAAAGAAACGCGCCCAGCGTCCCCCGCTGCTTCGGACAAACCACGAGAAAATAGCGAGTCGCTGCTTAATCGTTTTTTCCTCAGCCGTGTTGTTATCACCACCCTCAGCGTTTCGGTGATCCTCACTTTCGTCAATACATCGCCGGTATTGCTGATGGAAATCATGGGGTTTGAGCGCGGAGAATACGCCACCATTATGGCGCTGACCGCTGGCGTCAGCATGACCTTTTCATTCTCGACGCCATTTGCGCTGGGAATTTTTAAGCCACGTACGTTGATGATCACCTCGCAGGTGTTATTCCTTGCGGCGGGGATCACCCTTGCCGTTTCACCTTCCCATGCGGTTTCTCTGTTTGGTATCACGCTGATTTGCGCCGGTTTCTCGGTAGGTTTTGGCGTAGCGATGAGTCAGGCGTTAGGACCATTTTCATTACGCGCGGGCGTAGCCAGCTCGACCTTAGGTATTGCGCAGGTTTGCGGTTCGTCACTGTGGATTTGGCTGGCCGCGGTGGTTGGTATCGGCGCATGGAATATGCTGATCGGGATTCTGATTGCCTGTAGCATAGTGAGCCTGTTGCTGATTATGTTCGTCGCGCCTGGACGCCCCGTTGCCGCTCATGAAGAAATCCATCACCACGCTTGATCTCAATCTGCTGCTCTGTCTGCAACTGCTGATGCAGGAGCGCAGCGTGACCAAAGCGGCGAAGCGGATGAACGTGACCCCTTCAGCGGTGAGTAAGTCGCTGGCAAAGTTAAGAGCGTGGTTTGACGACCCGCTCTTTGTGAACTCACCGCTGGGGCTGTCGCCCACACAGCTAATGGTCAGCATGGAGCAAAATCTGGCGGAATGGATGCAAATGAGCAATCTGCTGCTGGATAAACCGCACCACCAGACACCGCGCGGCCTGAAGTTTGAGTTGGCGGCGGAATCGCCGCTGATGATGATCATGCTTAATGCGCTGTCGAAACGGATCTACCAACGTTACCCGCAGGCGACCATCAAACTACGTAACTGGGATTACGATTCCTTAGATGCCATTACTCGTGGTGAAGTGGATATTGGTTTTTCCGGTCGCGAAAGCCATCCTCGCTCGCGGGAGCTGTTAAGCTCGCTACCGTTAGCCATTGATTATGAAGTGCTGTTTAGTGATGTACCCTGCGTCTGGTTACGCAAAGATCATCCGGCACTGCATGAAACGTGGAATCTGGACACCTTTTTACGTTATCCGCATATCAGCATTTGCTGGGAACAGAGCGACACCTGGGTGAGGTGTACTGGCAATAGCGGACACTACCATTTGTTCTTTTTTTAAGCAGCCATCTGATGATATTTTTCCCTGAA
>NZ_JBDYCV010000169.1:0-5129 GCF_040495915.1 Shigella sp. FJ200513
CACGGGAATATCTGCGGCAGCGGGCTTGTAATGGGTTAAGTGATAACAGATGTCTGGAAATATAGGGGCAAATCCACGGTATGACCGGAAGCGACGCTGATTCCAGTCCCCAACTGACCGCCTGCCGTAAATCACTTTAATTTCAGCAGTTGTTATTAAAGGATACCCTTTTACGAGGGTATCCCTTCAGACTGATAACAAACGCTACATTGCCGGATGTGCTGCGCTTACCAGGCCTATATAACCCCTGCAATATATTGAATTTATTGTTTTTGTACCCCAGTCGGCATAAACGACCACTCAAGAAACTCAACAGCAACCGTTGATGTCAGCCAGACCCCGTTTTCCGCTTGCCAGAAAGGGATGCCTCGTTTCGCCATTTCCTGTGCTTTGACGGTTAAGACAACCGGCGATCCGTGTCTTGCTCCCACTTTGCGTGCCGTTGCTTCATCAGCAGAGAGATGCACGTAATGACGATCCCCTGCAATCAGCCCCTGTTTTTTTATCTCGTCAAGGAAACGGCTTGCCGTACCGTGGTAGAGAAACTGTGGCGGTGTTTTTTCGGCAAAGGAAATAGCGACCTGCGAAGTCGAATGCCCCTGAACCGCGCGGATGCACCTACCATCACTGGAATAACTAAAACGCTTTTTATCGCTGGTTGCGACCACGGTATCCAGCAATGCACGGGTTAATCGCTTGCCCGCTTTTTGGGCACAAAGTATGAGCTTATTGATATCCGCCCATCCTTCACGGTCCAGTACGATACCAATCGCCTCCGGTTTGTGTCGGAGGACAAAACTTAAAAACTTGCTCGTATCCGCCAGCTCTTTTTCGTTGTACTTTGCCATCGCGTTTTCGTCCCTGGATTTTCTGTTTTTATTTACTAATGTCATTGTCACTGGGTTTATGAATTTTCTGCAACTCAATCCTGCGCAGAACCTTTTCCACACAGCGTAATTTTTCCCCTATGCAAAAAACGCATAGCCAGAAACATACTTGCATTTTCCCCATACCCACATGGCTGATAAGGTTTTTCAGTTCCAGGAATTTTCCTGGCTCAAGCAACACACAAACACAAAAAAACAATGGGGATTGTTATGACACAACAAGGGGATGCTGTAGCCGGGGAGCTGGCGACAGAAAAAGTGGGCATTAAAGGGTATCTGGCTTTTTTTCTCACCATAATCTTTTTTCCCGGTGTTTTTTCCGGAACAGACAGCTGGTGGCGCGTTTTTGATTTTTCCGTTCTGAACGGATCGTTTGGGCAACTGCCTGGTGCGAATGGAGCCACCACCTCATTTCGCGGGGTGGGTGGCGCGGGGGCTAAAGATGGCTTTCTCTTTGCGCTGGAGCTGGCACCGTCAGTCATTCTCTCTCTGGGGATTATTTCAATTACCGATGGTCTTGGCGGATTACGCGCCGCGCAGCAGTTAATGACACCTGTGCTAAAACCGTTGTTGGGCATTCCAGGGATCTGCTCGCTGGCACTGATCGCTAACCTGCAAAACACGGATGCCGCCGCCGGTATGACCAAAGAGCTGGCGCAGGAAGGTGAAATTACCGAACGCGATAAAGTGATTTTCGCCGCATATCAAACCAGCGGTAGCGCCATCATCACCAACTACTTCTCTTCCGGCGTCGCGGTGTTTGCCTTTCTGGGCACGTCCGTAATCGTACCTTTAGCCGTCATCCTGGTGTTTAAATTTGTCGGAGCCAACATTTTGCGCGTCTGGCTTAACTTCGAAGAACGTCGCAACCCAACGCAAGGAGCGCAAGCATGACAACTCAGGTCCGCAAAAACGTCATGGATATGTTTATCGATGGCGCGCGCCGTGGCTTTACTATCGCCACGACCAACCTGCTGCCAAACGTGGTGATGGCGTTTGTCATCATTCAGGCGCTGAAAATTACCGGCCTGCTCGACTGGGTGGGGCATATCTGTGAACCCGTAATGGCGCTGTGGGGATTACCCGGTGAAGCGGCAACCGTCCTTTTAGCCGCATTAATGAGTATGGGCGGCGCAGTCGGTGTTGCCGCCAGTCTGGCAACCGCTGACGCATTAACCGGCCACGATGTCACCGTTTTACTGCCCGCAATGTATTTAATGGGCAACCCGGTGCAAAATGTCGGTCGCTGCCTGGGGACAGCCGAAGTGAATGCCAAATATTACCCGCATATCATTACGGTCTGCGTGATTAACGCATTGCTGTCGATCTGGGTTATGCAGCTTATTGTTTAACAAGGAGTTACCATGATTGATTATACCGCAGCCGGTTTTACCCTGCTGCAGGGAGCGCATTTGTATGCGCCGGAAGATCGGGGAATTTGCGATGTCCTCGTCGCTAACGGCAAAATTATCGCCGTTGCCAGCAATATCCCTTCTGACATTGTACCGAACTGCACGGTTGTCGATCTCAGCGGGCAGATCCTCTGCCCAGGTTTTATTGATCAACACGTCCATTTGATTGGCGGTGGCGGCGAAGCAGGTCCCACGACGCGCACGCCGGAAGTGGCGCTAAGTCGCCTGACGGAAGCGGGCGTCACGTCAGTGGTTGGTCTGCTGGGCACCGACTCTATCTCTCGCCACCCGGAATCCCTGCTCGCCAAGACCCGTGCGCTCAATGAAGAAGGCATCAGCGCCTGGATGCTGACCGGCGCTTATCATGTCCCTTCCCGCACTATTACGGGTTCCGTGGAAAAAGACGTGGCGATTATCGATCGTGTGATTGGCGTGAAATGCGCCATCTCTGATCACCGTTCTGCCGCACCGGACGTTTATCACCTGGCTAATATGGCGGCAGAATCCCGCGTTGGCGGTTTGCTCGGCGGTAAACCTGGCGTCACCGTGTTCCACATGGGCGACAGTAAAAAGGCGTTAAAGCCTATTTATGACCTGCTGGAAAACTGCGATGTGCCGATCAGCAAGCTGCTGCCGACCCACGTTAACCGCAACGTACCGTTGTTTGAGCAGGCGCTGGAGTTCGCGCGCAAAGGCGGCACCATCGATATCACCAGCAGCATTGACGAACCGGTCGCCCCTGCCGAAGGTATTGCCCGCGCCGTTCAGGCGGGTATTCCGCTGGCACGCGTCACCCTCAGCTCCGACGGCAACGGTAGCCAGCCGTTCTTCGATGACGAAGGGAATTTAACCCATATCGGTGTTGCAGGTTTTGAAACGTTGCTGGAAACCGTGCAGGTGCTGGTCAAAGACTATGATTTCAGTATCAGCGATGCCCTGCGCCCGCTCACCAGTAGCGTAGCCGGTTTCCTTAACATGAGCGGGAAAGGCGAAATTCTGCCAGGCAATGACGCAGACTTACTGGTCATGACGCCAGAATTGCGCATTGAGCAGGTATACGCTCGCGGCAAACTGATGGTCAAAGACGGCAAAGCCTGCGTGAAAGGAACGTTTGAAACGGCTTAAACGGTTGTCAGCCGCCCTAATGGACGTAGAATGCCCCCAAGGGCGGCTGACAGAGTAAAACGTAATGGATGACTGTGGTGCGGTTTTGCATAATATTGAAACCAAATGGCTTTATGATTTTCTGACTCTGGAAAAATGCCGCAATTTTTCCCAGGCGGCAGTCAGTCGCAACGTCTCGCAACCGGCATTCAGCCGCCGCATCCGTGCACTGGAACAGGCGATTGGCGTTGAATTGTTTAACCGCCAGGTGACGCCACTGCAACTCTCAGAACAAGGGAAAATCTTCCATTCGCAGATCCGCCATCTGTTGCAACAGTTAGAAAGCAACCTTGCAGAGCTGCGTGGCGGCAGCGATTACGCGCAACGTAAAATCAAGATAGCCGCTGCACACTCTCTTTCCCTCGGTCTGTTACCGTCCATTATCAGCCAGATGCCGCCGCTCTTTACCTGGGCAATTGAAGCCATTGATGTCGATGAAGCGGTCGATAAACTGCGTGAAGGGCAAAGTGACTGTATTTTTTCCTTTCACGACGAAGATTTGCTGGAAGCGCCGTTTGACCACATTCGCTTATTTGAATCTCAATTGTTCCCTGTCTGCGCCAGTGACGAACACGGAGAAGCACTTTTTAACCTCGCGCAGCCACACTTTCCGTTACTGAATTACAGCCGCAACTCCTACATGGTGCGATTGATTAATCGCACCCTGACGCGCCACAGTGAGTTAAGTTTCAGCACCTTTTTTGTCTCTTCGATGAGCGAGCTTTTAAAGCAGGTTGCCCTCGACGGCTGTGGGATTGCCTGGCTGCCGGAGTATGCCATCCAACAAGAAATTCGCAGCGGGCAGCTCGTTGTGCTGAATCGGGACGAACAGGTGATCCCGATTCAGGCCTACGCATACCGGATGAATACCCGCATGAATCCAGTTGCCGAACGCTTCTGGCGTGAACTGCGCGAGCTGGAGATTGTGCTTAGCTGACATTCTCAAGCGTCGCACTGCGCCAACCGCCATTATCCCAGACCAGATCAAACGTTAGCGGTTCATCGTCGTGGTACAGCATTATCTCAAGGCTGATCGCCAGAGTGTGGCAGTACGCTTCTTTCAAATTAACCTGCAACGCCGCAATCCGTGGCTCATGAAATAACAGTGCAGAACGCAGCTGACGGCAATACCAGCTCTGGAGATGTTTGTCGCTCGGGTTATGCACTTGCCACTCGGGCATGCCTGAAACAAGTAATGACGGTAATGCCGAATGAGGAGAATTAAAAAGAGTGAGGAGATCGCTGCATACCGATTTACGCAGCAATGACGTTTTATTGCCTGAAATTTCAGGTAAAACAGCCTGAAGTGATTGGCGCATCATTTTGCGCACTCCTGACGTTTAGCAACATATGCGGCTTGCCCTGAACACCGGGCACCACTGTATTGATGCTCATTTTCCATAGCCATTCCCTTTTGTTCATTACATCCATGTCAGTCTGAGACAGGCCTGAATCCTGTCAGCAAAGTATAAAACCTTACTTGCCTATGAATATCTACTGACTTTTCAGGAAAAAAGTCATGATTTGATAAAAATCATCAAACTCAAAAAAAAAACGCTAGTATATTCTGAATATTCCGAATAGTTACGTAGGGTAATGACTCCAACTTACTGATAGTGTTTTATGTTCAGATAATGCCCGATGACCTTGTCATGCAGCTCCACCG
>NZ_JBDYCV010000170.1:0-5129 GCF_040495915.1 Shigella sp. FJ200513
GTTACCCCCAAACGAATCGGAAAATCGATACTGGAAAAACTCTAACTCGGTGGCCAGTTTTTGTTGACCACTTCAAATAGGTGTTTTTCGTCATGAAGTTGATAAAAGTCTATATAGAACCACCTCCTGTAGAGGTGGTGGTAATTTGCCAGAGTGTGGGATTCGTTAGTATACTATGGGATAAACTTATTTTTACCAATTGTATAAGGCGGTGCATAAGATTCTCGGCATGCTTCCAGATAATCCGACCACCACTGCATCATCGCTTTGCGGGCTTCCAGGTGCTCTGCCTTATGAATATAAGCCATGCGCACGGTATTGCGCTCCTGATGACTCATCTGGCGTTCTACTGCGTCCTTTGCCCATAAACCCGATTCCATCAGCGCACTGCATGCCATTGCCCGGAAGCCGTGACCGCAGATATCCTTTTTCGTGTCGTAACCCATCACCCGCAGTGCCTTATTGACCGTGTTTTCACACATTGGCTTATACGGGTTATGGTCGCCGGGGAAGATCAGTTCATTATTACCGGTGATATCCTTAATCTGTTTCAGAATGGCGATGGACTGTTCTGAGAGGGGGACGATATGCGGCATTCGCATTTTTGCCCCGCGGCCGGAATAACGCACGCCAATAATGGGTTCTCGCGTCGCGGGTATCGTCCAGACTCGGTTTGTGAAATCAATCTCTGACCAGCGGGCGAAACGCAGTTCACTGGAGCGAATGAACACATGCAGCATCAGCAGAACGGCATGCCGGGTCAGTTCACGGCCCTGATGATATGCCCCAATACGTTCAAGCAGTTCAGGCAGCCGCTCCAGCGGCAGGGCAGGATAGTGCCGTCTGACAGGAGGTGTGGTCACGCCGCCAAGGTTTGCTGCAGGGTTCGTATCGATTAACTCCTGATGGACCGCATGGCGCATTATGTTACTCAGGTGCTGCCGTGTGCGGGACGCAACCTCCAGCAGACCTTTTTCCTCGATCCCTTTCAGCAGGTCAATGAAATGACGGGGTTTAAGTTCTGATACAGGTAGGTTCCCGATGACCGGAAAGATGTGATTGTTCAGGCTGGCAAGCAGACGGTCGGCGGTGTTCTGCGACCATTTCCTGTTACTTTTATGTCACGCCAGCGCCATGTTTTTAAAAACTTTCTCCGGTGTTCGTGAGCCACGTTCAGCAGCCCGCTGCTGTACCGGGTTGATATTCAGCGCCAGCATTTTACGGATACCTTCACGTTGCTGTCGCGCATCAGACAGGGAGATGGCTGGATAGGCACCCAGCGCAATGCGGGATTCTTTACCGCTAATACGGTATTTGAGATACCAGTGGCGGGAGCCACCCGGCTTGACCAGCAGATACAGACCGTGAGAATCGGAGACTTTAAAGGGTTTATCAGAAGGCTTGAGGGTGCGGATTTTTGCGTCGGTAAGGGATATATGGGGGTCACTCCATTATCGAACTAACCTGATCCCAGATTTGACCACCAATTTTTCCCGATGCGTAGGGTAAAATCAAAATGCACCGAGAAGAGTTTTCACACTAACCTGTTGAATCAACATCAGATAAAGATTCGCAAGGATGCATGAAAACAGAAAATTGGCTCCTCTGACTGGACTCGAACCAGTGACATACGGATTAACAGTCCGCCGTTCTACCGACTGAACTACAGAGGAATCGTGAGAACGGGGCGCATATTACTTAGCGGTACCTTGTCTGTCAACACTAAATTTCATAAGCCATTTCAATTGGTTAATTAATCTTCAAAGTTGTTAATTAATGAACATTCGTCGCTGAAAACGAGTCTGTATCATTAGCGTGATGCAGTCTCTGCAAAGGATCTTGTTGATAAAATTGACAGAAACGTTGCCACAATGAAGGGAAACGAGGAGCAAAAAGTTCTGGGGCGCTAAAGAAATATTCAGAAAGTACGGCAAAACATTCAGCAGGATCACTGGCAGCATAAGCATCAATGCTCGCCGCATTCTCACCAACTAATTCGATTTCTTCCTGAATGTTGTTCATTGCAGCATGAAGATCGTGTTCCCAGCCAGCAACCTCACGCAACGAAATAAAGGGAACTCCGCTGGCGCGATCGCCGTTACGGGTGTCCAGCTTATGAGCGACTTCATGAATAATCAGGTTAAAACCAGAAGCATCAAAAGAATCTTGTATATCCAACCAGTTCAAAACGATAGGCCCTTGCTGCCAGCTCTGACCTGACTGAACAATACGTTGGTTATGCACCAGACCGATATCGTCTTCCCATTCATCATCGACCACAAATGGCGCAGGATAAATTAAGACTTCATGAAAACCATCCAGCCATTCCAGTCCTAACTCCAGAACGGGCAGGCAAAATAGAAGTGCTATCCGGCAGCTTCTTAATGAATTCAGCTCAAAGCCCTGTAAAGGAACAAGCCGTTTTTGCTGTAAAAAACGTTCGGCAAGAGCGACCAATTTGCTTTGTTCCTGTTCTGTCAGACACGTTAAAAGGGGGATCGATAGTGCTTCCTGCCAGGGAAGGGCAGTTTGATGTGCTGATTCTTGTACTTTCCAGGGCCACTTAATCATCGTTTTGCTCGCAAACTCGTCACTTGAACAAAATTGCACGGACAGGGACTGTTAAAATGCCAAATTTCCTGGCATCATGGCAACCATCTGAACGGAGAGATGCCGGAGCGGCTGAACGGACCGGTCTCGAAAACCGGAGTGGGGGCAACTCCACCGGGGGTTCAAATCCCCCTCTCTCCGCCAAAATTCAATCACTTATACATCATTAAGTCAGTGACAAAAATCACACTTGGAATTACTTGGAATATTTTCTTGGAATATTTTCAGGTAACGGGACATCAAGTGTCGGTGAAACTTTAACCTTCCTGTCATAGATTAGCACTTGCCCCTCGGTTTTGTGACCAGAGAAAAGTTGCTTATCCCGACTGCTTCCTTCATAGTCTGAAATTCCTTTCGCCTTCAGATCATGAAAGGTGAAGTCGGTTAAAATACCTGAAATTTTGCCTGCGCGATTTCTTGCTTCTACCCACATTTCGTTAAAGCCTTTGTACATATATCGGTTGCCGTATTGATTGCTGATTACATAGGCGGATGTTGGTAACTGTTTTGCTTTTTCGATCGCCGCCTGTAATCGTGGACTCCATGCTTTTATCTGTTTTTTTCCTGTTTTCCCTTGCTGGATAAAGATCCCGTCGTTTCCAATCTGCTCCCATTTCAGCGATAACACATCGGAAACCCTCGCTGCACACAGATAGGCAATTTCCATTGCGATAAAAACAGGAAGAGGTGCAACGCTTAATACTGCCTGGTATTCTTTGTCGGTTACATATCGTTCGCGGTTTTTGGCCTTGAATTTACTTACACCTGCACATGGGTTAGCCTTCACGTACCCTCGCTCATACCCCCAACTGTAAACGCGGGACATACTGCTTTTTTCATGGTTGGCTTGCGTTTTACTCTGTTCCCCTCTCTTGTCCATGTATCGACGGATGTGTTCTGGTTTTATGGAATCTGCCGGCACCTTACCGAATACGGCAAGCAACTTTTTTTGATGTTGCAGATAATCTTTTTGTGTTCTTGGACTGAGGTCACTGTAATAGGCGCTGGCGAGGAATTTTTCCCACAAGCGACCGAATGTCATTGCACGATCGCGATTATTTACAGTTTCCTCATACTTTTTCCATAAAGCAGCTAAACCATCCTTGATGGCGGTTAGTGTTACAGATTCTCTGGATGTTGGTTTCCATACATAACTATATTTATTTGGGTATACATTTGGAGGTAATTTTTCGTGTTCAGGATTTTTCCTTCGTCTTCCCATCAGATCGCACCAAAATTCGGCTCTACCTCGCGTGGTGGTAAAGTTTTATTGCAGGTAAATAGATCCCGGCTGACAATCGGTTTGCCACTACGATTGGTATAGAACGGAAGCCCGTTTTCCATTAACCATTTTCGCTGGTGGCAGCATTACCAGGGCGGTAATGAAAATGACTGAATTAACAAAAGAACAATTAATCGAAGAAGCCAAATTAAAAATAGCGATTACGAAATGCCACCCCAATTCAGGGATGGCGCGAGTAGAGGGCGAGTTATTCAAAATTGCACGGGCATCGCTGGAAGCAGAGCCGATAGCGTGGCGATATCGCTACGTGAAAAAAGGTGTTATGGACTCTCAGGGGGAGTTGTGGGTTGGTGACTGGAAATATGTACCGAAAAAAGAGGATTGTAACGACAGGCCGAACTATGAAATTCAGGCCTTATTCACTGCCCCACCAGTCCCGGTTACATCAGAAGAACTGGTTAAAGCTGTGCACTTTTATGAACAATTAAAACGCGAAAATCCACCAGCATCCGGCAACCAGATTAATGGGTTAACTATGTCGGTTAAACGACCAGCCAACTGAAAAAGCGGAAACCTGATTATAGGTTGCCAGATAAGGCAATAAGCTACCTGGCGCGGAACGGACTGATAAGTATGGGGAATGTTTTACGATGAGTATTTAGACTAAAGAGTTTGTAACGCTATGTAAGTGATTTTTTCTGGTTTAGATATTTATATGTCCGGCCAAATTGAGGTGTGTTTAAATGTTATTGCACATTGATTGTAGGGGGAATAATGAAAAACGCATTGCAGTTTTTGTTTGTTGCGTTCTGGTTGTTCGCATCATGTATGCCCATCATCTTCACAGCAAGGTATATGGAAAAAATTGATGTTTTGATATTAATGTTTGGACATATAAATGCCCTTTTTTTAGGGGTGTTCATGGCGGTCATGTGCATTGAATACTGGCGGTAAATACAGCGAACGCTATTGGTTTAGTTGGATATTTACTGTGCCGGACAAAAACGGTTTGCAGGGAAATCTTAGTTAAGTAGAATGACTGCGGGTGCTTGAGGCTATCTGTCTCAGGCATGAACACCAAAAGGCAGATAGAGAAAAGCCCCAGTTAACATTACGCGTCCTGCAAGACGCTTAACATTAATCTGAGGCTCAATCCATGCTGAACACATGTAGGTTAGCCTCTTACGTGCCGAAAGGCAAGGAGAAGCAGGCTATGAAGCAGCAAAAGGCGATGTTAATCGCCCTTATCGTCATCTGTTTAACCGTCATAGTGACG
>NZ_JBDYCV010000171.1:0-5028 GCF_040495915.1 Shigella sp. FJ200513
TTTTCTGCTCATTATTAGCTCCTTCTGATGCCATTCTATTTCAGGAAGGAGTGTCCGTTAAACTCAGGCTACCTCAAAAAACTAGTATTAAGACTATCACTTAAATAAGTGATACTGGTTGTCTGGAGATTCAGGGGGCCAGTCTAATGAGTTCAGTAATATAAGCGAACTGAAGGATGCTGTTACGGAATATATTGAATACTACAACAGCAGAAGAATTAGCCTGAAATTAAAAGGTCTGACTCCAAATGAATATCGGAATCAGACCTATATGCCTCGTGTTTAACTGTCCAACTTTTTGGGGTCAGTACAAACCGAGGCCAACGAATGAACCAAGCAATTCAGATTGTTAGCCTCTTACCCGCCATCCGGCAAGGAGAAAGGCTATGAAGCGCAACCCTCTGGTGGTGTGTCTGCTCATTATCTGCATTACGATTCTGGCATTCACACTCCTGACCCGACAAACGCTCTACGAACTGCGGTTCCGGGACGGTGATAAGGAGGTTGCTGCGCTCATGGCCTGCACGTCCAGGTAAGGGCAAGCGCGGGGATTTTCCCCGCGCATCTGACTAGCAGATTCATTTTCTCATGGCACCCCTTTTACACTTCAGTTAGTGCATGTTTTTTTCGATGCACTAATAGAACCATCATTACAGACAAATTTGCCGCCTGCCGTACAGTGTGAGATCCCCCCTTTCGAACCAGAACAGGGTTTGCGCCCGGCATCGGCATAAAAGGAAACAAGCGTTCCCATAAACAAAATAAGTGCCAGTTTTTTCATATAACCTCCATGGTTTATCGAATCTTATGTGCGATTTGAACGTTATACGCTGGTTTATTTTGATACCGTTGATGAGATCAAAGATCGGGTGAATTGATTAAAAATAAGCCAGATGGACGTATGGGCAAGGATTATGGTTTTATTTGTCATACAAATAAATATAATAGGCGCTTCCGATGTAGACCCGTATTCTTCGCCTGTACCACGGGTCGGTTTTAGTACAGGCGTTTTCTTTAAATATCCTTCAGGAACGTTTACGCGGCATCATGCGTAGAAGTGTGTTGTCCTTCCAGAAATAGTGGTGTGCCAGTGCAGCCGCAGCGTGCAACCCGATGACAAAATATCCCAGATTCGCCAGCGTCTCATGCCACGACTTTAAGCTATCAACCCGTTCGAAATTGGCCTCTGAAGCGTAAGGCATCGTCAAACCAAACGCAAACCACGGGTTGCCCCGGTTATACATCATCACCAAACCAATCACTGGCAGCGCAATAAACAGGAGATAAATCACCAAATGTCCCAAATGCGCCAGTCCCGTCATCATCGGTTTCGGCTTAGGTATAATCGGCGGGGTTGGGTATTTCAGTCTTAACAAAAGACGAACCACCATCAGCACGAGAATTGAGATGCCACAGGAAACATGAATCATGTTGATGAGCGGCCGATCGCTACGTGGGAAGAAACCACGAAACTCCATTGCGCAATACGCTGCGATAACCAGCAAAAAGACCAGCCAGTGAATGCTGATTTGTAACCTTGAGTATTTATTTTCCATAACATTTCCTGCTTTAACATAATTTTCCGTTAACATAACGGGCTTTTCTCAAAATTTCATTAAATATTGTTCACCCGTTTTCAGTACGTTACGTTTCACTGTAAGAATGGAGATTGCCCATCCCACAATCCTGGTCTAAGCCTGGAAAGGATCAATTTTCATCCGAACGTTCCTGACAGGAGAAAACCATGAGTAAAGTTGGTATTAACGGTTTTGGTCGTATCGGTCGACTGGTGTTGCGTCGTTTACTTGAAGTCAAAAGCAACATAGACGTTGTCGCTATTAATGATCTTACTTCCCCAAAAATTCTCGCCTATCTGCTGAAACATGATTCAAACTATGGTCCGTTCCCCTGGAGCGTTGATTTTACGGAAGATTCACTTATCGTTGATGGGAAAAGTATCGCGGTTTACGCCGAAAAAGAGGCTAAAAATATTCCGTGGAAAGCGAAAGGGGCAGAAATCATTGTCGAATGTACTGGCTTTTATACCTCCGCCGATAAATCGCAGGCGCATCTTGATGCTGGTGCGAAGAAGGTGTTGATTTCCGCTCCTGCCGGTGAAATGAAAACCATCGTTTATAACGTTAATGACGACACTCTGGATGGCAACGACACCATTGTTTCCGTGGCGTCATGCACCACTAACTGCCTTGCGCCGATGGCCAAAGCCTTGCATGACAGTTTCGGGATAGAAGTCGGCACGATGACGACCATTCATGCCTATACTGGCACCCAGTCACTGGTGGATGGCCCGCGTGGTAAAGATTTACGTGCTTCACGCGCAGCGGCAGAAAATATCATTCCCCACACTACGGGGGCGGCAAAAGCCATTGGTCTGGTGATCCCGGAACTGAGCGGCAAACTGAAAGGTCATGCGCAACGCGTGCCGGTGAAAACAGGTTCGGTCACTGAGCTGGTGTCCATTCTCGGAAAAAAGTGACTGCCGAAGAGGTGAATAACGCACTTAAACAAGCAACCACCAATAACGAGTCATTTGGTTATACCGATGAAGAAATAGTCTCTTCCGATATCATTGGCAGCCATTTCGGTTCAGTGTTTGATGCCACGCAAACGGAAATTACCGCCGTGGGCGATTTACAACTGGTGAAAACGGTCGCCTGGTACGATAACGAATATGGCTTCGTCACGCAGCTTATTCGCACCCTCGAAAAATTCGCTAAACTCTGACGCGCACAGGCGGAGGAAAAAACCTCCGCCTCTTTCACTCATTAAGACTGTAAATAAACCACCTGGGTCTGCAGATATTCATGCAGGCCATGTTTACCATCTGCGCCGCCAATACCGGATTTACGCCATCCGGCGTGGAAACCTTGCATAGCTTCGAAGTTTTCACGGTTGATGTAAGTTTCACCAAACTTCAGCCCTTTAATGGCTTTCATCGCGACGTTCAGATTTTGGGTATAGATTGATGAGGTCAGGCCGTAATCACTGTCATTAGCCATTGAGATAGCATCTTCCAGCGTGTCAAATGCGACAACTGGCAGCACCGGGCCAAAGGTTTCCTCATGCATAATCGACATTTCCTGGCGAACATCCAGCAGCAATGTCGGCGGATAATAATATCCTTTCCCCTCTACCGCTTTGCCACCCAACGCCACTCTCGCCCCTTCTTCTACTGCGCGCGCCACTTTTTGCTCAACCCTTTCCAGCGCCGCGGCGTTAATCAACGGCCCCATCGCAATGTCGTTGCGTTCAGCGGGGTTACCAAATTGAACCGCCTGCAACGCTTCACCCAGCAGATTGACGAACTGATCATAAATGCCTTTCTGTACATAAACACGTTCTGCACAGTTACACACTTGCCCACTATTAATGACGCGTGAATCAACGATGGCTTTGACTGCCAGTTCAAGATCGGCATCGTCCATTACGATAGCCGGTGCTTTACCACCCAATTCCAGACACACTTTGGTGATGTTTTTCGCCGCAGTCGCCATGATCTTCTCACCTGCAGAGACGCTGCCTGTCATACTGACCATTGCGACCTTTGGGTTACCCGCCAGTTCTTGCCCAACGGTTTCACCACGCCCCAGTACAAGGTTAAACACGCCGCGCGGAAGGCCTATTTCATCGACGATTTTGGCGAATGCAATCGCATTGTTTGGCGTAAATTCACTGGGTTTAATGACGATGGTATTACCGGTCAAAAGAGCGGGAGCCATTTTGCGGGCAATGAGGAAGAACGGAAAGTTCCACGGCAGAATGCCGGTAGTCACACCAAGCGCACGTTTAAACAGAAGAATATTTTCTCCCGGACGATCGCTTTGAATAATCTCGCCCTCGTAACGCCGTGCCCACTCCGCCATGTAATCGATATAGTCGGCAGTAAAAGCCACTTCGACTTCAGCTAGCTGCTGGATCTTGCCCCCTTCTTCAACAATCAGCGCACTGATTTCACTGGCGCGTTCGCGGATCCCGGCGGAGATTTTGCACAACCAACTGGCGCGTTCAATAGCAGGCAACGCTTCCCATTCTGGTTGTGCACGTTCTGCTGCATCGATTGCCTTACGGGCATCCTCGGCCTGACCATCGGGTATGCGGGAAATGACAGCCTCTGTAGCAGGGTTTACCACATCAATCCATGCGTCTCCACGCCAGGTAACAAACTGTCCATCGATATACATAGGATGTTGAACGGGTACTGACATGGGCGACTCTTGTGATTTATATGTTTGTTTTCGGTGAATATATTGTTAATTAACATCAATCATCAGAGAGACGGCATCGGGAAAGGACAAGTCTGTGGAGGGCTTCATAAAAACAAGTGTAAAAGGAATAAAAGGCAGAAATAAAAGTCAGGAGTCATGCCCGTTTGCAAACAAGTGGTTCACAAACGGGCAATTTTTAACGTAACGAGCGACTTTCCATCGCCTCGATGAGCACCGCATCATGTTTCAGCGTTTGCCATGCATGGATGACTTCTGCCGGAAAATCAACGTGAACGATAAAATCTCGCCCGCGGGGACCGTAGCCATCGCTATCATCGTGTAAACGCGGCAGCTCGCCAGTGAGTAGTGAGAGATAACGCTCAACCGGCCATAATCCTTGTAACTGATTAATAAAGATTACACTGTCTGCGTTATTTCCTAACTGAGGAACGAATCCGGGATAACTTAACCAGCGTGGTGCATCGGGATTGTCCCCGGTCATACGGCGGAACGTTGCCATCGTGCGCCGCTGCATGGTGGGGTCCTGTACAACGATAGCCGTATGAACTCGTTCTACGGCCTGATTCAATAGCGTGATGCTAAAGCGTGCGTTTTCACCGCAGTTTGTTGACTGGTCTTCAATCCAGATTTTTTCATGCGGAATATGCCAGAACTGATGAGCGATATCCACCAGGATGGTCGCTTCTGCTCTGCCAGTGGTGCGGACTGAGGTAGCCTGAGTTTAACGGACACTCCTTCCTGAAATAGAATGGCATCAGAAGGAGCTAATAATGAGCAGAAA
>NZ_JBDYCV010000172.1:0-1734 GCF_040495915.1 Shigella sp. FJ200513
ACTGCTCTTTAACAATTTATCAGACAATCTGTGTGGGCACTCGAAGATACGGATTCTTAACGTCGCAAGACGAAAAATGAATACCAAGTCTCAAGAGTGAACACGTAATTCATTACGAAGTTTAATTCTTTGAGCATCAAACTTTTAAATTGAAGAGTTTGATCATGGCTCAGATTGAACGCTGGCGGCAGGCCTAACACATGCAAGTCGAACGGTAACAGGAAGCAGCTTGCTGTTTCGCTGACGAGTGGCGGACGGGTGAGTAATGTCTGGGAAACTGCCTGATGGAGGGGGATAACTACTGGAAACGGTAGCTAATACCGCATAACGTCGCAAGACCAAAGAGGGGGACCTTCGGGCCTCTTGCCATCGGATGTGCCCAGATGGGATTAGCTAGTAGGTGGGGTAACGGCTCACCTAGGCGACGATCCCTAGCTGGTCTGAGAGGATGACCAGCCACACTGGAACTGAGACACGGTCCAGACTCCTACGGGAGGCAGCAGTGGGGAATATTGCACAATGGGCGCAAGCCTGATGCAGCCATGCCGCGTGTATGAAGAAGGCCTTCGGGTTGTAAAGTACTTTCAGCGGGGAGGAAGGGAGTAAAGTTAATACCTTTGCTCATTGACGTTACCCGCAGAAGAAGCACCGGCTAACTCCGTGCCAGCAGCCGCGGTAATACGGAGGGTGCAAGCGTTAATCGGAATTACTGGGCGTAAAGCGCACGCAGGCGGTTTGTTAAGTCAGATGTGAAATCCCCGGGCTCAACCTGGGAACTGCATCTGATACTGGCAAGCTTGAGTCTCGTAGAGGGGGGTAGAATTCCAGGTGTAGCGGTGAAATGCGTAGAGATCTGGAGGAATACCGGTGGCGAAGGCGGCCCCCTGGACGAAGACTGACGCTCAGGTGCGAAAGCGTGGGGAGCAAACAGGATTAGATACCCTGGTAGTCCACGCCGTAAACGATGTCGACTTGGAGGTTGTGCCCTTGAGGTGTGGCTTCCGGAGCTAACGCGTTAAGTCGACCGCCTGGGGAGTACGGCCGCAAGGTTAAAACTCAAATGAATTGACGGGGGCCCGCACAAGCGGTGGAGCATGTGGTTTAATTCGATGCAACGCGAAGAACCTTACCTGGTCTTGACATCCACGGAAGTTTTCAGAGATGAGAATGTGCCTTCGGGAACCGTGAGACAGGTGCTGCATGGCTGTCGTCAGCTCGTGTTGTGAAATGTTGGGTTAAGTCCCGCAACGAGCGCAACCCTTATCCTTTGTTGCCAGCGGTCCGGCCGGGAACTCAAAGGAGACTGCCAGTGATAAACTGGAGGAAGGTGGGGATGACGTCAAGTCATCATGGCCCTTACGACCAGGGCTACACACGTGCTACAATGGCGCATACAAAGAGAAGCGACCTCGCGAGAGCAAGCGGACCTCATAAAGTGCGTCGTAGTCCGGATTGGAGTCTGCAACTCGACTCCATGAAGTCGGAATCGCTAGTAATCGTGGATCAGAATGCCACGGTGAATACGTTCCCGGGCCTTGTACACACCGCCCGTCACACCATGGGAGTGGGTTGCAAAAGAAGTAGGTAGCTTAACCTTCGGGAGGGCGCTTACCACTTTGTGATTCATGACTGGGGTGAAGTCGTAACAAGGTAACCGTAGGGGAACCTGCGGTTGGATCACCTCCTTACCTTAAAGAAGCGTTCTTTGTAGTGCTCACACAGATTGTCTGATAG
>NZ_JBDYCV010000172.1:1829-4967 GCF_040495915.1 Shigella sp. FJ200513
CGAAAGAAACATCTTCGGGTTGTGAGGTTAAGCGACTAAGCGTACACGGTGGATGCCCTGGCAGTCAGAGGCGATGAAGGACGTGCTAATCTGCGATAAGCGTCGGTAAGGTGATATGAACCGTTATAACCGGCGATTTCCGAATGGGGAAACCCAGTGTGATTCGTCACACTATCATTAACTGAATCCATAGGTTAATGAGGCGAACCGGGGGAACTGAAACATCTAAGTACCCCGAGGAAAAGAAATCAACCGAGATTCCCCCAGTAGCGGCGAGCGAACGGGGAGCAGCCCAGAGCCTGAATCAGTGTGTGTGTTAGTGGAAGCGTCTGGAAAGGCGTGCGATACAGGGTGACAGCCCCGTACACAAAAATGCACATACTGTGAGCTCGATGAGTAGGGCGGGACACGTGGTATCCTGTCTGAATATGGGGGGACCATCCTCCAAGGCTAAATACTCCTGACTGACCGATAGTGAACCAGTACCGTGAGGGAAAGGCGAAAAGAACCCCGGCGAGGGGAGTGAAAAAGAACCTGAAACCGTGTACGTACAAGCAGTGGGAGCACGCTTAGGCGTGTGACTGCGTACCTTTTGTATAATGGGTCAGCGACTTATATTCTGTAGCAAGGTTAACCGAATAGGGGAGCCGAAGGGAAACCGAGTCTTAACTGGGCGTTAAGTTGCAGGGTATAGACCCGAAACCCGGTGATCTAGCCATGGGCAGGTTGAAGGTTGGGTAACACTAACTGGAGGACCGAACCGACTAATGTTGAAAAATTAGCGGATGACTTGTGGCTGGGGGTGAAAGGCCAATCAAACCGGGAGATAGCTGGTTCTCCCCGAAAGCTATTTAGGTAGCGCCTCGTGAATTCATCTCCGGGGGTAGAGCACTGTTTCGGCAAGGGGGTCATCCCGACTTACCAACCCGATGCAAACTGCGAATACCGGAGAATGTTATCACGGGAGACACACGGCGGGTGCTAACGTCCGTCGTGAAGAGGGAAACAACCCAGACCGCCAGCTAAGGTCCCAAAGTCATGGTTAAGTGGGAAACGATGTGGGAAGGCCCAGACAGCCAGGATGTTGGCTTAGAAGCAGCCATCATTTAAAGAAAGCGTAATAGCTCACTGGTCGAGTCGGCCTGCGCGGAAGATGTAACGGGGCTAAACCATGCACCGAAGCTGCGGCAGCGACGCTTATGCGTTGTTGGGTAGGGGAGCGTTCTGTAAGCCTGTGAAGGTGTGCTGTGAGGTATGCTGGAGGTATCAGAAGTGCGAATGCTGACATAAGTAACGATAAAGCGGGTGAAAAGCCCGCTCGCCGGAAGACCAAGGGTTCCTGTCCAACGTTAATCGGGGCAGGGTGAGTCGACCCCTAAGGCGAGGCCGAAAGGCGTAGTCGATGGGAAACAGGTTAATATTCCTGTACTTGGTGTTACTGCGAAGGGGGGACGGAGAAGGCTATGTTGGCCGGGCGACGGTTGTCCCGGTTTAAGCGTGTAGGCTGGTTTTCCAGGCAAATCCGGAAAATCAAGGCCGAGGCGTGATGACGAGGCACTACGGTGCTGAAGCAACAAATGCCCTGCTTCCAGGAAAAGCCTCTAAGCATCAGGTAACATCAAATCGTACCCCAAACCGACACAGGTGGTCAGGTAGAGAATACCAAGGCGCTTGAGAGAACTCGGGTGAAGGAACTAGGCAAAATGGTGCCGTAACTTCGGGAGAAGGCACGCTGATACGTAGGTGAAGCGACTTGCTCGTGGAGCTGAAATCAGTCGAAGATACCAGCTGGCTGCAACTGTTTATTAAAAACACAGCACTGTGCAAACACGAAAGTGGACGTATACGGTGTGACGCCTGCCCGGTGCCGGAAGGTTAATTGATGGGGTTAGCGCAAGCGAAGCTCTTGATCGAAGCCCCGGTAAACGGCGGCCGTAACTATAACGGTCCTAAGGTAGCGAAATTCCTTGTCGGGTAAGTTCCGACCTGCACGAATGGCGTAATGATGGCCAGGCTGTCTCCACCCGAGACTCAGTGAAATTGAACTCGCTGTGAAGATGCAGTGTACCCGCGGCAAGACGGAAAGACCCCGTGAACCTTTACTATAGCTTGACACTGAACATTGAGCCTTGATGTGTAGGATAGGTGGGAGGCTTTGAAGTGTGGACGCCAGTCTGCATGGAGCCGACCTTGAAATACCACCCTTTAATGTTTGATGTTCTAACGTGGACCCGTGATCCGGGTTGCGGACAGTGTCTGGTGGGTAGTTTGACTGGGGCGGTCTCCTCCTAAAGAGTAACGGAGGAGCACGAAGGTTGGCTAATCCTGGTCGGACATCAGGAGGTTAGTGCAATGGCATAAGCCAGCTTGACTGCGAGCGTGACGGCGCGAGCAGGTGCGAAAGCAGGTCATAGTGATCCGGTGGTTCTGAATGGAAGGGCCATCGCTCAACGGATAAAAGGTACTCCGGGGATAACAGGCTGATACCGCCCAAGAGTTCATATCGACGGCGGTGTTTGGCACCTCGATGTCGGCTCATCACATCCTGGGGCTGAAGTAGGTCCCAAGGGTATGGCTGTTCGCCATTTAAAGTGGTACGCGAGCTGGGTTTAGAACGTCGTGAGACAGTTCGGTCCCTATCTGCCGTGGGCGCTGGAGAACTGAGGGGGGCTGCTCCTAGTACGAGAGGACCGGAGTGGACGCATCACTGGTGTTCGGGTTGTCATGCCAATGGCACTGCCCGGTAGCTAAATGCGGAAGAGATAAGTGCTGAAAGCATCTAAGCACGAAACTTGCCCCGAGATGAGTTCTCCCTGACCCTTTAAGGGTCCTGAAGGAACGTTGAAGACGACGACGTTGATAGGCCGGGTGTGTAAGCGCAGCGATGCGTTGAGCTAACCGGTACTAATGAACCGTGAGGCTTAACCTTACAACGCCGAAGATGTTTTGGCGGATTGAGAGAAGATTTTCAGCCTGATACAGATTAAATCAGAACGCAGAAGCGGTCTGATAAAACAGAATTAGCCTGGCGGCCGTAGCGCGGTGGTCCCACCTGACCCCATGCCGAACTCAGAAGTGAAACGCCGTAGCGCCGATGGTAGTGTGGGGTCTCCCCATGCGAGAGTAGGGAACTGCCAG
>NZ_JBDYCV010000173.1:0-4939 GCF_040495915.1 Shigella sp. FJ200513
CCGGAACTGGAAGAACTGGCGGCAGCAATGGTGCAGGCGCAGGTCGATCGCAACGATGAGATTTATCGCCGTCAGCGGGAGCTGAAGGAAGAGCTGAATAGTCTGAAGGATTTGAATTCGGTTAGGAATTTTATCGTGGAATAACAGAAGCTGCGGCACGTCGTATGCAGGAACGTGCCGCGGTTGGCTGGTAAACTTTCGATAGTGCGAGTATTGAATGATTTCTAGGCGTTATCGATTTTACGTATTTTTTGCATGATAGAATTCGTACCTCCTCCCAACGACCTTCCATGGCTTTCCGGACTTCTGTAGGCTGGCGGACGATGCTGTCCTCGGATGTTGTGCTAATTGGGTGATAACAGATCCTGTGTATGGGCGTTTCCCTTTGTGCGTGCGTTGATGCTGGTAACGGTAAACGTCATGATGAACACGACCGCGAATAAGACGACAATCGTCGGAGCTGGTGCGCTGTCGATAAAAAAGGACAGCCAGACACCAGTCATTGACACTATTACCGATATGCCAGTCGCCAGTAGGAGCGCAATATGAAAGCGTTGTGTCAGGAGTACTGCAATGGCGCCAGGCGCAATGAGCAGAGAAATAGAGAGAATGATACCTACTGCTTTCAGCGTCGCCACAATGGTCAGGGAAACCATGCACAGCAGCCCATAATGCAGCCATCTCGTATGCAAACCGCTTACCTGCGCCTGTTGATAATCAAAGCTGAACAGCAAAAAATCCCGCCATTTTACGCTAATAACAAGTGTAACCAGCCCGGCAATAATCACCGTCTGGATTATGTCGCCGATGGTTATCCCGAGCATGTCGCCGAAAAGAATATGGTCAAGATGTACGTCTGGTTTAATTGCAATATACAAGATCAGACCTGCGGCAAACATGCCAGAAAAAACAATCCCCATAACTGTATCTTGCTTGATTCGGCTGTTGTCTTTCAGGTATCCCGTCGCCACCGCGCAGAATACTCCGGCGACGAATGCCCCTGTAGCCAGAGGTAACCCCAGAATCCAGGTAAGCACGATGCCAGGAAAAACCGCATGACTCATCGCGTCACCCATCAGTGCCCAACCTTTCAGGACCAGAAAGACCGACAGCAGCGCACAGGGTATGGAAACTACCAGTGAAATCAGCAGTGCGTGACTCATAAAGGTGAACTGCAGTGGCTCCAGTAATAATGCCATCATGAGCGATCCTCCAGCGCTTTATGCGCACGCCGACGATTTGCCAAAAGTCCATGGGTGGGCGCAAATACAAATGCTAAAAGAAACAGCAGTGTCTGCGCCACCACGATGATTCCACCTGTCGCGCCGTCCAGAAAGTAACTGACCCACGCGCCGAGGAAACTGGTTACACTGCCAATAGTTACAGCAATTATGAGCAGGCGGGGAAAACGATCGGTTAACAACCATGCTGTTGCACCGGGAGTCACCACCAGACAGATCACCAGAAAGGCACCAACCGTTTGCAGCGCCGCAACGGTCGAAACCGACAGCAGGGTGAAGAAGAGGATTTTTAATCTGCCCGGATGTAATCCAATAGCACGGGCGTGATTCTCGTCGAAAAAGGTCACCATAAGATCTTTCCATTTGAAAAAAAGCACGATGATCGAGAGAATGCCAATGATAGTGAGTTGCAGGATATCCGCCGGATCGATTGCCAGAATATTGCCCAGGACGATGGTCTGAATGTTCACGGATGTCGGGTTCAATGACACCATAAACAGCCCCAGGCCAAAAAAGGACGAGAAGATCAGGCCGATGATGGCATCTTCTTTTAAGCGGGTGCGTTGGTTAAGAAACAGCATGCTGCCCGCTGCCAGTCCGCCGGAAAAGAAGGCTCCCAGAGAAAACGGAAGCCCCAGCATATATGCCCCCGCAACACCCGGGACAATAGAGTGCGACAGCGCATCGCCAATCAGCGACCAGCCTTTTAGCATCAGATAGCATGACAGGAAAGCGCAGAGACCGCCGACCATTGCCGAGACCCACATCGCATTGAGCATATATTCATAGCTGAAGGGTTCCAGTAGCACGTTCATCTTGCTTCCCTCTGCACCGCTGACGGTCGATGTGCCACAAAAGGGCGTTCATCGTCAGTAATAATGCTTTCTTCCGAGCCGTTAAGTGTGACATGGCGCAGTACGCCGCTAAAAGCCAGCTCCAGGTTCTCGGCTGTAAAAGTGGTGTCTGTCGGCCCGCTTGCCAGGACGGTGCCTTTGACCATGACCGTATAATCGCAAAATGTCGTGACTGAGCCGAGATTGTGCGTTGAGACAAGCATCGTTTTGCCTTCCGCGCGTAACTCCCTCAACAGGCTGATGATTTTCGCTTCGGTTTTCACATCAACGCCGGTAAAAGGTTCATCCAGCAGGATCACATCACCCTGCTGTGCAATTGCTCTCGCCAGAAAGACGCGTTTCTTTTGTCCACCGGAAAGCTCGCCGATTTGACGATGGCGAAAATCCACCATATCGACACGTTCCAGCGCATCGGTGACAATCTGACGATCCCTCTTTTTGGCTATACGCAACATACCCATATGCCCATAGCGGCCCATCATCACCACATCTTCCACCAGTACAGGAAATGACCAGTCAACCTCTTCTGACTGAGGGACGTAGGCAACCAGGTTTTTCTGTAGCGCCTGTCGCGTGGGAATACCCAGAACAGATATCTTTCCGCTGGTCAGACGCACAAATCCCATAATCGCTTTAAACAACGTCGATTTTCCGGAACCGTTTACCCCAACCAGAGCGGCAATAGATCCACTTGGTACTGTGAAGGATGCATCGCGCAGTGCTGTGTGCCCGTTACGCCAGGTGACAGTAACATCATTAACGACAATGCCTGCAGATTGCATCATTATTTCTCCCTTTTCCCGGCTTTAATTCCCTGTACCAGCGTACTGGTAGTAACCTTAAGAAGGTCGATATACGTAGGTACCGGGCCGTTTTCTGTGCTCAGGGAATCGACATAGAGCACACCGCCGTAGTGTGCGCCGGTTTCACGCGCAACCTGACGCGCTGGTTTATCGGAAATCGTACTCTCGCTAAAGACTGCCGGGATATGATTTTTCTTAACTATATCAACAACCTTACGTACCTGCTGCGGTGTTCCTTGTTGATCGGCATTAATCGGCCACAGATAAAGCTCTTTTAGCCCCAAATCGCGTGCGAGATAAGAAAAAGCCCCTTCACTGGTGACCATCCATCGCTGATTCTCAGGGAGTTCCGTAATCTGCTTACGCAGGGGGGCAAGGGTTTGGGTAATCTTGGCTTTATAAGTATCGGCATTACGTTGGTAGGTTTGTGCATTTGCCGGATCGTATTTTATCAACGCATCACGAATATTATCGACGTAAATCAGAGCATTATCTGGCGACATCCATGCATGGGGATTAGGTTTGCCCTCATAGGGTCCTTCGGTGATCCCTACTGGCGTCACACCCGAAGAGACAATTACTTCTGGAACCCCATTGAGATGCTGGTAAAAGCGTTGGAACCACAATTCCAGATTCATACCATTGGCGAGAATCAGTTGTGCCCCCTGCGCACGTTTAATATCGCCAGGGGTAGGCTGATACTCATGAATTTCTGCACCAGGCTTGGTTATGGATGAGACTTCTGCAGCATCTCCAGCCACGTTTTTGGCCATATCCGCGATGATGGTAAATGTTGTAATGACCTTGAATTTTTCAGTTGCACTTGCCTGAAATGCGATCGAGCAGGTGAGGGCGAGGCACCCCAAGAGCATGGTTACTTTTTTTATTGAGTGCATAATTTAGTACCTATAGTGAGCAAAATTAGAACAAACATAGCAACGGCTATGTTTTATAGCATAACCTATACAAAATGAAAATAATTATCATTAACAGCTTTGAGGCCTAAAACAGGGATTAGGTTGTTTCCTGCTGGCGACATGATATTGAGGAAAAAAGTAGAGCAGCTATTAGGCTTTGAAATGACTTTATGAGGAAAATTGTTGATGGCAAAAATGGGGCAAAAAAGAGTGGGTTATCGTAGCTTATTGTTGTCGCTGATAATGTTTAACATATTGAAAAATAAATAAAATACTTATGAGTCAGATAGTTGTGATTTTTGCCCTTACTTGTTCAGGTTGTATTGTTCTTTCTTTGTAATTTGTTGATTTTCTTGCATTATTTCAGTTCTCTGGTACTAAATGGGGCAAATTGGGGGCAAACTTTGCAACTACGATAACCGCGCATTCAACATGGCTATCTGTTCGTCGTTCATGTCATCAATCCACATACCGTAAATTTCATACACCATTTGCGCAGTTTCATGCCCCATCTGGCTGGCTATAAATGCCGGGTTCGCTCCTGCCGTCAACAGCCAGCAGGCAAAAGTATGTCGCGTATGGTACGGATTACGGCGGCGAATACCAGCACGTTTTACTGCTGCATTCCATCTTGTACCCAAACTGCTTACCGAGTAATAAGGTTTCTGTTTTTCGTTACACACCCTGGGCATGAAAACAAAATGCAGTTTTTGTTTTTCAGTTCTGCCGTACTCCCGATGATAAAAAGTGATTTCGCTTTTGCGATGATGCCCGGTCAGTTTGTATTGCTCCTTCAGTGCTTCAAGAGCCGGCTGCAGTAATGCTACCGTCCGGATCCCGGCATTTGTTTTTGGGGGACCGAACATATCAAGTATCGTCAGGTTTCTTCTGACATTCACAATTCCCTTCTCGAAATCCACATCCTCCCACGCCAGAGCTGCCAGTTCCCCGTGACGAAGCCCGGAGTAAACGGCAAATTTCCACAAGTTTTGGCTCTGTCCTTTTTCACTTTCCATTAATGCATTGAATTCTGTTTTAGATAACGGGTCAGGTAATGCTGCCAACTTACTGATTTAGTGTATGATGGTGATTTTAAGGTGCTTGCGTGGCTTCCATTTCCATCA
>NZ_JBDYCV010000174.1:0-4759 GCF_040495915.1 Shigella sp. FJ200513
AAAGACAATGACATTGCCTGTTTTTATAACGGTAATTGCAGACCATGACAAGCCGCAGCCGTCAGGCTGCCTACTCGGGGATCTTCATTAACGAAACCACCGGCGAATTTCCGCAAAAAGAGCAGGAACTGTTTGAAGGTATCGTGGCGGTGATCGCCGTGGTGATCCTTACCTGGATGGTTTTCTGGATGCGCAAAGTGTCGCGCAACGTCAAAGTGCAACTGGAACAGGCAGTCGATAGCGCATTGCAGCGTGGAAATCATCATGGCTGGGCGCTGGTGATGATGGTCTTTTTTGCCGTTGCAAGGGAAGGGCTGGAGTCGGTCTTTTTCCTGCTGGCGGCATTTCAACAAGATGTCGGGATCTGGCCGCCGCTGGGTGCAATGCTCGGTCTTGCTACTGCCGTGGTGCTCGGCTTCCTGCTCTACTGGGGCGGTATTCGCCTCAATCTTGGTGCATTTTTTAAATGGACCAGCCTGTTTATTCTCTTCGTCGCCGCAGGGCTGGCGGCTGGTGCCATTCGCGCATTTCATGAAGCCGGATTGTGGAACCACTTTCAGGAAATCGCCTTCGATATGAGCGCGGTCCTCTCAACTCACTCGCTGTTTGGCACGCTGATGGAAGGGATTTTTGGCTATCAGGAAGCACCGAGCGTCAGCGAAGTCGCCGTCTGGTTTATTTATCTCATCCCGGCGCTGGTGGCATTTGCTCTGCCACCACGCGCAGGGGCGACAGCGTCTCGCTCCGCGTAACAAATACGACGCAAACTCTTGCTTAGTTACAACATACTTTAAAGGGATAGTCTCGTCATGACCATTAACTTCCGCCGTAACGCATTGCAGTTGAGCGTGGCTGCGCTGTTTTCTTCTGCTTTTATGGCTAACGCCGCTGATGTGCCGCAGGTCAAAGTGACCGTGACGGATAAGCAGTGCGAACCGATGACCATTACGGTTAACGCCGGGAAAACACAGTTCATTATTCAGAACCATAGCCAGAAGGCGCTGGAGTGGGAGATCCTCAAAGGCGTGATGGTGGTGGAAGAGCGGGAAAATATCGCCCCTGGTTTTAGCCAGAAAATGACGGCGAATTTACAGCCTGGCGAATACGATATGACCTGCGGTCTGCTGACTAACCCGAAAGGGAAGTTGATCGTCAAAGGTGAGGCAACGGCGGATGCGGCGCAAAGTGATGCGCTGTTAAGTCTTGGTGGTGCAATTACTGCATATAAAGCGTATGTCATGGCGGAAACCACGCAGCTGGTGACCGACACCAAAGCCTTTACCGACGCGATTAAAGCAGGCGATATCGAAAAAGCGAAAGCACTGTATGCGCCGACGCGCCAGCACTATGAGCGTATTGAACCGATTGCTGAACTGTTCTCCGATCTGGATGGCAGCATTGACGCCCGTGAAGATGATTACGAGCAAAAAGCCGCCGACCCAAAATTCACTGGTTTCCACCGTCTGGAAAAAGCATTGTTTGGCGACAACACCACCAAAGGGATGGATCAGTACGCTGAGCAGCTTTATACCGATGTGGTCGATTTGCAAAAACGCATCAGTGAACTGGCTTTCCCACCTTCAAAAGTGGTCGGCGGCGCAGCCGGACTGATTGAGGAAGTGGCAGCCAGCAAAATCAGCGGTGAAGAAGATCGCTACAGCCACACCGATCTGTGGGATTTCCAGGCTAACGTTGAAGGCTCGCAGAAAATTGTCGATCTGCTGCGTCCACAACTGCAAAAAGCCAACCCGGAACTGTTGGCAAAAGTCGATGCCAACTTTAAAAAGGTCGATACCATTCTGGCGAAATACCGTACTAAAGACGGTTTTGAAACCTACGACAAATTGACCGATGCCGACCGGAATGCGCTGAAAGGGCCGATTACTGCGCTGGCGGAAGATCTGGCGCAACTTCGCGGTGTGCTGGGACTGGATTAAGCGTTATGCAGTATAAAGATGAAAACGGCGTGAATGAACCGTCACGCCGACGTTTACTGAAAGGGATTGGTGCGCTGGCGGGAAGTTGTCCGGTCGCTCATGCACAAAAAACGCAAAGTGCACCGGGCACGCTTTCACCGGATGCACGCAATGAGAAACAGCCGTTTTATGGTGAGCATCAGGCAGGGATCCTGACGCCACAACAGGCCGCAATGATGCTGGTGGCGTTTGATGTGCTTGCCAGCGATAAAGCCGATCTTGAGCGGTTGTTTCGCTTGTTGACTCAGCGTTTTGCTTTTCTGAGTCAGGGCGGAGCAGCACCAGAAACGCCAAATCCGCGCCTGCCACCACTCGATTCCGGCATTCTTGGCGGCTACATTGCGCCCGATAATCTCACCATCACGTTATCGGTGGGTCACTCATTGTTTGATGAGCGCTTTGGCCTTGCGCCACAGATGCCAAAAAAGCTGCAGAAGATGACGCGTTTCCCCAACGACTCGCTGGATGCGGCGTTATGTCATGGTGATGTGTTGCTACAGATTTGCGCCAACACCCAGGACACGGTGAACCATGCGCTGCGCGATATCATCAAACACACGCCGGATTTGCTCAGTGTGCGCTGGAAGCGGGAAGGGTTTATTTCCGATCACGCGGCGCGTAGTAAAGGCAAAGAGACGCCGATTAATTTGCTGGGTTTCAAAGACGGCACTGCCAATCCCGATAGCCAGAATGATAAGTTGATGCAAAAAGTGGTGTGGGTAACGGCAGATCAGCAGGAGCCTGCGTGGACAATCGGTGGCAGCTATCAGGCAGTACGCTTGATTCAGTTTCGAGTGGAATTTTGGGACAGAACGCCGCTGAAAGAACAGCAGACGATTTTTGGCCGTGATAAGCAAACCGGTGCGCCGCTGGGAATGCAGCATGAGCATGATGTGCCTGATTACGCCAGCGACCCGGAAGGGAAGGTGATCGCGCTGGACAGCCATATCCGGCTGGCGAATCCCCGCACGGCGGAGAGTGAGTCCAGCCTGATGCTGCGTCGCGGCTACAGTTATTCGTTGGGGGTCACCAACTCCGGACAACTGGATATGGGGTTGCTGTTTGTCTGCTACCAACACGATCTGGAAAAAGGCTTCCTGACAGTACAAAAAAGGCTCAATGGCGAAGCGCTGGAGGAATACGTTAAACCTATCGGCGGCGGTTATTTTTTTTCGCTGCCGGGAGTGAAGGACGCGAACGATTATCTGGGAAGGGCGCTATTGCAGGTTTGAACGACGCAAATATGCCCGATGCGCAGGTTTATCGGGCATGAGTTTTGTGCACAAATTATTAATCACTTGTAGGTCGGGTAAGGCGTTCGCGCCGAATCCGGCAAACACGAGGCACATTTTACCAGCCCTGCGAATCCTGCGGAAAGCACACAGCTTTTTCCATCACTGTCATCACTCTGTCATCTTTCCAGTAGAAATTAATGTCACCGAAATGGGTGTTATCGTTAAATATAAGTGAATATATTGTTGCAATGAATGCGAGTTCTGTTGTACTTATTAAGTAGCAGCGGAAGTTCCCGGCAGTGATAGTCAGTCACTATGGAGATCGCGGATGGTAACGTCCTGTTCTGGACAATGTTTTGTTAAGCAACGCTCCACCACTCGCGGAGATTTCTCCTCCGGTAGCAACTTCGTCACTCTGTATTTTTCTCACTTCCTTTCTTTACTCGTGTTACCGACGCCGCAAACGGTGTGCGTAGCCGTTTTTCGGCATTTTATCCAAAAGCAAACTATGGCTTACAAGGAAGCCAACCCTCTGATGTTCGTGCGCATAATCGCGCTGCCAACGGCGCGTGTGATGAATACAAACAACTCAAGGTGCTCTCCATGGGAAGACAAAAAGCAGTGATCAAAGCTCGTCGCGAGGCAAAACGTGTGCTGAGACGGGATTCGCGCAGCCATAAGCAGCGTGAAGAAGAATCGGTCACCTCGCTTGTGCAGATGAGCGGCGTAGAAGCCATTGGTATGGCCCGCGACAGTCGCGATACCTCGCCCATCCTTGCGCGAAATGAAGCGCAATTGCACTATCTGCAGGCTATTGAGAGTAAGCAGCTGATATTCGCCACGGGCGAAGCCGGGTGCGGAAAAACCTGGATCAGCGCAGCAAAAGCGGCAGAGGCCCTGATACATAAGGATGTCGACAGGATTATCGTCACCCGTCCAGTTCTGCAAGCCGATGAAGATCTTGGCTTCTTACCTGGTGATATCGCAGAAAAGTTTGCTCCCTATTTTCGCCCGGTCTACGACTTGCTGGTCCGGCGCTTAGGGGCTTCCTTTATGCAGTACTGCCTGCGACCGGAAATAGGGAAGGTGGAAACCGCGCCGTTCGCCTATATGCGTGGACGTACCTTTGAAAATGCAGTTGTCATTCTTGACGAGGCGCAGAATGTGACTGCCGCGCAAATGAAAATGTTTTTAACCCGCCTCGGGGAGAACGTGACGGTTATCGTCAACGGTGATATCACGCAATGCGATTTGCCTCGCGGCGTGTGCTCCGGATTAAGTGACGCGCTGGAACGTTTCGAAGAAGATGAAATGGTTGGGATCGTCCGGTTCGGAAAAGAGGATTGCGTACGTTCGGCACTTTGCCAACGTACGCTGCATGCATACAGTTAAGTGTATTATCGGTGCAGAGCCCGGGCGAACCGGGCTTTGTTTTGGGTGTTTATGCCCGGACTAGCGCTTTTTCTGAAACTGATCCTACCCACGTAATATGGACACAGGCCTAAGCGAGGTTCTGGTTTTCAAATTGTTCCGGACTGAGGCCGCCAC
>NZ_JBDYCV010000175.1:0-4706 GCF_040495915.1 Shigella sp. FJ200513
TTCTGCTCATTATTAGCTCCTTCTGATGCCATTCTATTTCAGGAAGGAGTGTCCGTTAAACTCAGGCTACCTCAACTTTCCGTATGGCATTTTCCAGCAGCGAAATGTTCTTGCGAGCTGGCTGGCAACAGGTTGCGGCGTAGCGTTGTATCTGGCTTTAACGGCGCGTACTCGTTCTCTGACGTTGATATGTTTGTTGTCGTTATACCCTCTGTCTACAGCTTTAGTCCTTACACAAAGCCGTGTCGGCCTTCTTGGTTTATTTTGCGTCATCGTGCTGGCCGCTCTCGCGGACAGACCCCGCTGGCGCGGACGTCCCCTTAGCGGTCTGTTGCGCTTGATCTTCGTCGCCTCCTTGCTGTGCTGGTGTGTCGGTATCTCAAACTATGCCATGCCAGGGGAGACAACGGCTGACTTTACGCATTCATCATCGAATGACCAGCGTATACGTATTCTGAAAGGTGCCATAAGTCTTATTCAACAGCGCCCCTTAACCGGTTGGGGGTTAGGCAGCTTTGAAGCGACCTTCCCGCAAGCCTTAGAGGATGTGGGCGTGACAAACATAGAGAGTGATACGGCTACGCATCCCCATAACGAACTGCTGTTCGTAACGGCTGAAGGTGGCATCGTCGCCTTGTTTGGTTTTTTGCTGCTATCAGGCGTTTGGCTGTGGCCGTGTATATGCCGCCTGAAAATGACAAACAATAACGCGCACCATCAATGTGAAAAGTGGTTTATTGCCTTAATGGGGTTGCCTTTAGTCATTCATATGATGACCGAATATCCTCTCTATACGTCTGTTCCCCATTTGATGCTGTTGCTGCTCCTTTTCCGCATCGGAATGCCGGAAAACGTGATGAATCAGGTACGTATACCTAAAACAGTCCGGTTGGGTATTCTGCCTGTCATTGTGCTCATTATGACCGCCGCGCTGGTCATCCTGGTAGCGGGATTTGATGCACAGCGGGAACTGACCAGAGCTGAAGCTGATATGAACGAAGGATTTATCCCTCGCCTTCCGGAACATAGCTGGAAATACCTGACGCAGGCAGAACGTCTTGAGCGCGATCAGCATCTGCTTATTGCGAATAAACCGGGGTTCGTTCGCGATACGGAAAGCATGTCTCTTTTCACTGTGTGGGGAAATAAATGGTTGGCAATCCACAATGATGCAGACGTAAGCGCTGCAATGATATTCATTGCGCACAGGCGCGGTGATTATCTGACAGCTGAAAAAATAAGAAAACGCGCAGCTCGGGTATTTGTAAATGACGAACGTTTTACTCGCGGGGGAAACTAATGGTTAACGATCTGACGTATAAGAAATTAGAAAGCACAAACATCAACTGTAATATTCTCTCGCCAGAAAATACCACATGGACAAATGTCACGGTGATTGGCCTGGATCTTTTTGCCATTTGCGGCGTGTGCAGTTTGCTCAAGCGTGTTGGGGGAGTGAAACTTCAGGTTTTCACTTCCTTACCCACTGATATGAATGTTCTGACTGACAGTAGCATCGTGATATGGGTAAAAATGCGTCACGATGGTTTGCCTGAATTAGCCGGACATATTGTGAAGGTTTGTCGTCGATACCGTCTGATGCGGCAACTCGTTATTAGCGATGCTATTCCTGAAGGAATGACGAATGATATCGGGCCTCTTTCCCGAGTATGGCTTACTCATGGGAGTGCAAAAGTGGATATTTTATTATCTTCATTACGGAAGGTGTTAAATGCTCATTGTTTGCCTGGTCCTTTGTTTATAAAACGCCTGGGAAGAGTGCAATGGAGGGTTCTTTTACTCCGCGCGAAGGGGATTAGCACACGTAAAATTGCAGAAATCTGTGGTATTGGCCTCAAGACCGTTAGCGCCCATGAGTCCGCAATTCGAGAACGATTAGGCACCAGGAATAAAAGTGAGTACGTCTGGTTAGTACGTAATGCTCAACTTATACAACAGGCGATACCCGCGTTGGGAAGAGATGCGTCAAGGTATGAAAGATGTAACAATATGCGAACAAAGCAAAAAGTATAATTGATGCGTCATAGATAACTCTCTTTTTCGATGACGAAATCGCTGAGCATGCGTGGTGAGGTTAGTAATAGATGGGTGCTATGTTTTGCCACGGGTTTGTAGCTGTGAAACCTGGAAAAAAATAAGAATTAAAAATATTTAAAGAGAGTTAATAAGGTTCTGGTTGTAATTGTCTTGGTCAAAAAAAAGATATTGTCAATGTTGTTTTTTAAATTTTCAGGTTTTGGTTAAATATTTGCTTGCAAATATAGGTGATTTTTTATTGTAGGCTTTTGAAGGCTATTATAACTGTGCGCTAAATTAATGCGTTGAATAAAAGAAATAACAAAATTAAGAAAAGCCATATTTACGATATGGGCAACATAAATATAATCTAAAAAAGAGTAAGGCGTTGTAGGTTGGTTCCGCGTTCATTACCTTGTTAGTGAACGCGGATTTATCAGTTGTCGAAATGGTTTTTATAATAATGAAAAATTTTAATGTACTAACCAAAGTCGTATTTTGCTTGTCGTTTTTATCAAGCGCATTTCCCACCTATGCTGCGGATGATGTCAAAGTGACTCAAAACACTTCAGTTTTTAAACTGAAGCTTAGTGCAACGCGATTAATCTATGAACAAGGGTCGGATGGCGCAGCGATAACTGTGACAAATCCGCAGGATTGGCCGATGCTTGTGCAGAGTAAAGTCTTTGAAGAAGATAAAGTAACTGCAGCGCCCTTTATTGTCACTCCGCCACTGTTCAGGCTTAATCCAGGCCAGCAAAATAAAATGTGGGTTGTGCAGACTGCGCCAGCTTTACAAGACAGGGAAAAATTACACTGGCTATGCGCCACCGGCATTACGCCTAAAAAGAGTGATGTTTGGGCCGAGAAAGATAAAGAAAAAATTGCTGAAAATGTGAACCTGAACATCCAGGTTAACGTACATACCTGCATAAAACTTATTACCAGGCCATCTGGTATTGAAGGCAAGATGGTTAATGCGAGTGAGAAGTTATCGTGGAAAAAGCAGGGTGATAAAATTGTCGCGGTCAATCAGTCGCCGTTCTACATCAACCTTTCTTCTTTACAGGTTGGCGGTAGCAAGATTGAGAAACTAGATTATATTGCGCCGTTTTCGCAACATGAGTTTGTTATGCCAAAAACTAGCGGCCAGGATATTAAATGGTCTGTGATTACTGATGAAGGTGGTGAGAGTCGTTTGTTTATATCTCATTTGCAATCATAATGTATTACATTTTTATTGAATATTTTTATGCCATGCATATTCCATGTTTTATCGACTGTCATTAATTTTGATAATGGCCTTACTTGCGGGTCAGTTAAGTGCCCAGGAGTGGTCATTTGATTCTTCACAGTTGGAAGGAAACGTTAGTGCGGACACTGTGGCAATGTTTAATCAGGGAGAGCAACTCCCCGGAAATTATCGTGTGGAAATTTATCTTAACGGTGAAAAAGTTGATGTTGGGGAGTTTCCCTTTCATCGTCCGGAATCCCCTGAAGAAAAAGAGCTTGTTCCATGTTTAACCGTTGATGACCTTATCCACTATGGCATTAAAATTGATAAAAGCAGCAGTGATACTGACAATAAAAAGAATCAGTGTTTTAAATGGAACTCTATTGAAGGTTTGAAAGTAAATTATGATTTTGATAGCCAGCGCGTACAGATAACCGTTCCACAACTGTATCTGCAAGATAAAAAAAGTAGTTTAGCACCAGTGTCGTTATGGAATGAGGGTGTAGCTGCATTCCGCATGGTGTATCAGACAAATATTGATATTTCCAAACAAAATGATAATCAATCTACCACGCGTAATTCTCGTTATGGCAGGTTCACTCCAGGGTTTAATCTTGGTGCCTGGAGGTTTCGTAGTTCAGTGACATGGAGCAAGGAACTTGGCCAGTCAGAAAGATGGCAAAGGGGTTACATGTGGTTTGAGCGAGGCATAAATGCGATTAAAAGCCGATTAACGCTTGGAGAATCTTATACGTCGTCTGAGGTGTTTGACAGCATACCTTTTCGCGGCGGGATGTTAGCGACCGACGATGCGATGACTCCGCCGGAGGACAGCTACTACACACCTGTGGTGCATGGAATAGCACAAAGTGAGGCGCAGGTTATTATTAAACAAAATGGGCAAATTATTTTTACCCGTTCTGTGCCGCCAGGGCCTTTTGCGCTGGATAATTTACCAACGCTGGCCGTTGGCGGGGAGCTTGATGTTACAGTGAGAGAGAGTAATGGCGAGGAGCAGTATTTTTCCGTGCCATTTCAAACGCCGGCCATCGCTCTGCATGAAGGATATTTCAAATATAGTGTGATGGGGGGGAATATAAAGAAGAAGGTATAAAAAGCTCCCCTGTCTCCGTGGGCGAAATCACGGCGATGTACGGGCTTCCTTATGGCGTCACGGTGTATGGAGGGATTCAAAACGCCACTCATTTTAATGCAATATCTACGGGTATTGGCATTTCTCTGGGGCTGTTAGGGAGTTTATCGACAGATATTACGCGTTCGATTGCGAATTTATATTATGGGAATAAATATCGTATTCGTTATAGTAAATCCATTAGTGATTGGATTTGCCCCTATAGTTCCAGACATCTGTTATCACTTAACCCATTACAAGCCCGCTGCCGCAGATATTCCCGTGGCGAGCGATAACCCAGCG
>NZ_JBDYCV010000176.1:0-4355 GCF_040495915.1 Shigella sp. FJ200513
GATGGAAATGGAAGCCACGCAAGCACCTTAAAATCACCATCATACACTAAATCAGTAAGTTGGCAGCATTACCAAAATTCCGACTATTACTTGATACGTGATTATTGTCGGTGATTTTTTTGTACACCATCAGTGTATATCTCAATAACCCCTGAATAAGTAGCTCTGAATAGGTATAAGGGATGTAGCCATTTTTAAATGGATTTCTTATGCCAAAAATGATCGTCGATTTCCCCATAAAATGTGAGCGATGCCGAAAGAAATAAAATTAGTTATTGCATTTGAAGTTTGGATGAAAGATTATCATTTGTCATACAAATGAGGGGTGGTATGTTGCTAGCCAATTAAAAAAGAACGCCATATTTATTGATGATTGATCCCCCGGTGGGGGGGAAACATCGGGCATAAATGGGCATGAAGTAATGGAGTATTAGTTGTGAATGTCAATTTCTTTGTCACCTGTATTGGTGACGCCCTGAAATCAAGAATGGCACGAGACTCCGTGCTGCTACTGGAAAAACTCGGCTGTCGCGTAAATTTCCCGGAGAAACAGGGATGCTGCGGTCAGCCTGCGATCAATAGCGGTTATATCAAAGAAGCGATTCCAGGGATGAAAAATCTGATCGCCGCACTGGAGGATAACGACGATCCCATTATTTCACCGGCTGGCTCTTGCACCTATGCCATAAAAAGTTACCCGACGTATCTGGCGGATGAACCTGAATGGGCATCACGTGCCGAAAAGGTTGCCGCGCGTATGCAGGATCTCACCTCTTTTATTGTTAATAAATTAGGGGTAGTCGATGTAGGTGCCAGTTTGCAAGGGAGAGCTGTGTATCACCCATCTTGTAGCCTGGCCCGTAAGCTGGGAGTGAAGGACGAGCCACTTACGCTGCTGAAAAATGTGCGTGGACTGGAGCTGTTGACCTTTGCTGAACAGGATACCTGCTGCGGATTTGGCGGCACGTTCTCGGTCAAAATGGCCGAAATATCCGGCGAGATGGTGAAAGAAAAGGTTGTGCACCTGATGGAAGTCCGCCCTGAGTATTTAATTGGTGCTGACGTGAGTTGCCTGCTGAACATCAGTGGGCGATTACAACGGGAAGGGCAGAAAGTCAAAGTGATGCATATTGCTGAAGTGTTGATGAGCCGCTGAGGATATAAAGATGTCGATCAAAACCAGTAATACAGATTTTAAGACACGCATCCGTCAGCAAATTGAAGATCCGATCATGCGCAAAGCGGTGGCAAGCGCGCAGCAGCGTATTGGGGCAAATCGGCAAAAAATGGTCGATGAATTGGGGCACTGGGAGGAGTGGCGCGATCGGGCCGCCCAGATACGTGATCATGTTCTGAGTAATCTCGACGCTTATCTGTACCAGCTCTCAGAAAAAGTGACGCAAAACGGCGGTCACGTCTATTTTGCAAAAACCAAAGAAGACGCTACCCGCTACATTTTACAGGTTGCCCAACGCAAAAATGCCCGGAAGGTGGTGAAATCTAAATCGATGGTGACCGAAGAGATTGGTGTCAATCATGTGTTGCAGGATGCTGGCATTCAGGTGATTGAAACCGATCTGGGTGAATATATTCTCCAGCTGGATCAAGATCCGCCATCTCATGTTGTGGTCCCGGCAATTCATAAAGATCGCCATCAGATCCGTCGAGTGCTACACGAACGTCTGGGCTATGAGGGGCCGGAAACGCCTGAAGCGATGACCTTATTCATCCGGCAAAAAATCCGTGAAGATTTCCTCAGTGCTGAAATAGGTATTACCGGCTGTAATTTCGCGGTGGCAGAGACCGGTTCGGTATGCCTGGTGACCAATGAAGGTAATGCGCGAATGTGTACCACGCTGCCTAAAACGCATATTGCAGTGATGGGAATGGAGCGTATTGCCCCCACGTTTGCCGAGGTAGATGTATTGATCACCATGCTGGCGCGCAGTGCCGTTGGTGCACGTTTGACGGGATACAACACCTGGCTGACAGGGCCGCGCGAAGCGGGGCACGTTGATGGTCCTGAAGAGTTTCATCTGGTTATTGTCGATAACGGGCGTTCTGAGGTGCTGGCCTCTGAATTTCGGGATGTGCTGCGCTGTATTCGCTGCGGGGCTTGTATGAATACTTGTCCGGCATATCGCCATATTGGCGGTCATGGATATGGCTCTATTTATCCAGGGCCAATTGGTGCGGTGATTTCTCCGCTACTTGGCGGCTATAAAGATTTTAAAGATTTACCCTACGCCTGCTCTTTATGCACTGCTTGTGACAGCGTGTGTCCGGTGCGTATTCCGCTGTCAAAACTGATTTTGCGTCATCGTCGGGTGATGGCTGAAAAAGGGATCACCGCAAAAGCAGAGCAACGGGCGATAAAAATGTTCGCTTATGCCAATAGTCATCCAGGATTGTGGAAAGTCGGGATGATGGCCGGCGCTCATGCGGCAAGCTGGTTTATCAATGGCGGCAAAACACCACTCAAATTTGGCGCGATTAGCGACTGGATGGAAGCACGCGATCTTCCTGAAGCTGACGGAGAGAGTTTCCGTAGTTGGTTTAAGAAACATCAGGCGCAGGAGAAAAAGAATGGATAATCGGAGCGAATTTTTGAATAACGTTGCTCAGGCACTGGGTCGCCCGCTGCGACTTGAACCGCAAGCAGAAGATGCGCCGCTTAACAACTATGCTAACGAGCGGCTTACCCAACTTAACCAACAGCAGCGCTGTGACGCGTTTATTCAGTTTGCCAGCGATGTTATGTTGACGCGCTGTGAGCTGACCAGCGAGGCGAAGGCGGCAGAAGCTGCAATACGTCTGTGTAAAGAGCTGGGAGATCAGTCGGTCGTGATTAGCGGTGACACGAGGCTGGAGGAATTGGGGATTAGTGAACGTTTGCAGCAGGAATGCAATGCCGTTGTTTGGGATCCGGCGAAAGGTGCCGAGAATATCTCGCAGGCAGAGCAGGCTAAAGTGGGTGTCGTGTATGCTGAATATGGTTTAACCGAATCGGGAGGCGTGGTTCTTTTTTCCGCCGCCGAGCGCGGGCGTTCATTGAGCCTGCTCCCGGAATCTTCTCTTTTTATCCTGCGTAAAAGCACAATCCTGCCGCGTGTAGCGCAACTCGCAGAAAAATTGCATCAGAAAGCGCAGGCCGGTGAACGAATGCCGTCATGTATTAACATCATCAGTGGTCCCAGCTCAACGGCGGATATTGAGCTTATCAAAGTCGTCGGGGTTCATGGTCCGGTGAAAGCGGTGTATCTGATTATTGAGGATTGCTGAGAGAGATATGAGATCTGAACATAAACCTGAAGAAGGCATACGAGGTTGAAAATAGCGTTAAGGACAACCTGACTTAACCCCGTTCCGTCATGGTTATGCTGCTCTTCTGTAAATATCCAGGCATTAGTAATGCCAGGATATTTACAGTGAAAAAGACAGGCATCCATTCCTGAAAACGGGTTCCCTTCCCGGTCATTGTCACTTCAGCTTTATACAGGCACTCTCTATCAGAATGCTGTTTATTACTGCCCAGAGTTTTGTTGGTATTCATCTACCATTTTTTTGACAAGGCAAAACATTACAGAAATTACAATGCTTAGAAAAAATCCCAGAGCCAGGCAAATGGCAGCAGGGTATTTATTTTTTATTTCTGGTGAGCTTATAGTTACACAGCCATCACCGTTCGGATACAATGACCAGTTCCTGGTCAGGTATATCATTTTTGTATAAAGCTCACTGTTAATTGCTGAAGGCGTTTGTATCTCATCGAGAACTTGCCTGCCATTATGGTATTCTGACGCATACCATTTGATAATAGACGCCTGCACGCGAGATATTTCCTCTTCAGCAGTTGGTAAATCTCTCTTATCTCCTGACCATTCCAGCCTTATTTCTCTGTTCTTGATATCTGGGCTGGTCTGAAAAAATGTAGTAATTCGCTGAATAACATCTTCAGTCATTGTGGTCTGACAGGCAAAATTATTATTGCTATCACAGCTAACAAGTATACCTGGCGTTGTCTGGTTTATTTTAAGGCTGTAAATCACTTTTGTATTGTCTTTATTGATATACAGAAACAACAGCACCATTGCCATACAGATAGCCATAATAAAAAGGATAACACGAATCTTTTTCTTCAGATGAAATAAAATCTCAATCAGATCGATATCCTGTTTGATTTGTTCACTCATAATATATCCAGAAAATAAAATCTGTCGCAGATAATGTTGTATTAATAGTCTGTATCAGGAATGTTCGGGTTAAATATCAGCAAAAAACCGGTAATGCTGCCAACTTACTGATTTAGTGTATGATGGTGATTTTAAGGTGCTTGCGTGGCTTCCATTTCCATC
>NZ_JBDYCV010000177.1:0-4339 GCF_040495915.1 Shigella sp. FJ200513
GAAACAAGTGAGCGTTTCCGGATTCTTACACAGCCACTGGATCGGTCAACTGATCCTTAACTGATCGGCATTACCCCAGAAGGGGCCGTTTATATTGCCAGACAGCGCTACTGATTAAGCGGATTTTTTCGCTTTTTTCTCAGCTTTAGCCGGAGCGGCTTCTTTTTTCGCTGCAGTTTCATCTTCTACATAATCACGACCGTAGTAGGTATCCAGCAGAATCTGTTTCAGCTCGGAGATCAGCGGGTAACGCGGGTTAGCGCCGGTGCACTGGTCATCGAATGCATCTTCAGACAGTTTATCCACGTTCGCCAGGAAGTCTGCTTCCTGAACGCCAGCTTCACGGATAGATTTCGGAATACCCAGTTCAGCTTTCAGCGTTTCCAGCCATGCCAGCAGTTTCTCGATCTTAGCAGCAGTACGGTCGCCCGGTGCGCTCAGACCCAGGTGGTCGGCAATTTCAGCATAACGACGGCGAGCCTGCGGACGGTCATACTGGCTGAATGCAGTCTGCTTGGTCGGGTTGTCGTTCGCATTGTAGCGAATAACGTTACAAATCAGCAGGGCGTTTGCCAGACCGTGCGGAATATGGAACTGGGAACCCAGTTTGTGCGCCATTGAGTGACATACACCCAGGAAGGCGTTCGCAAATGCGATACCCGCGATAGTTGCTGCACTGTGAACACGTTCACGCGCTACCGGATTTTTAGACCCTTCGTGGTAGGACGCTGGCAGATATTCTTTCAGCAGTTTCAGTGCCTGCAGAGCCTGACCATCAGAGAACTCAGATGCCAGTACAGAAACATAAGCTTCCATGGCGTGAGTTACTGCGTCCAGACCACCGAAAGCACACAGGGACTTCGGCATGTCCATAACCAGGTTGGCGTCGACAATCGCCATATCCGGGGTCAGCGCATAGTCCGCCAGCGGGTATTTCTGACCAGTAGCGTCGTCAGTTACAACCGCAAACGGAGTGACTTCAGAACCTGTACCAGAAGTGGTGGTGACAGCGATCATTTTCGCTTTCACGCCCATTTTCGGGAACTTGTAGATACGTTTACGGATATCCATAAAGCGCAGCGCCAGCTCTTCGAAGTGAGTTTCCGGATGTTCGTACATAACCCACATGATCTTCGCGGCGTCCATCGGGGAACCACCACCCAGCGCGATAATCACGTCTGGTTTGAAGGAGTTTGCCAGTTCTGCACCTTTACGAACGATGCTCAGGGTCGGGTCCGCTTCTACTTCGAAGAAGACTTCAGTTTCAACGCCTGCTGCTTTCAGTACGGAAGTGATCTGATCAGCATAACCATTGTTGAACAGGAAGCGGTCAGTCACGATGAGCGCACGTTTGTGGCCATCAGTAATCACTTCATCCAGCGCGATTGGCAGGGAGCCACGGCGGAAGTAGATAGATTTCGGAAGTTTGTGCCACAACATGTTTTCAGCTCGCTTAGCAACGGTTTTCTTGTTGATCAGGTGTTTCGGACCAACGTTTTCAGAGATGGAGTTACCACCCCAGGAACCACAACCCAGAGTCAGGGAAGGTGCGAGTTTGAAGTTATACAGGTCACCGATACCACCCTGAGAAGCCGGGGTGTTAATCAGGATACGAGCTGTTTTCATTTTCTGACCGAAGTAAGAAACGCGAGCCGGTTGGTTATCCTGGTCAGTGTACAGGCAAGAGGTATGACCGATACCGCCCATAGCAACCAGTTTCTCTGCTTTTTCTACCGCGTCTTCGAAATCTTTAGCGCGGTACATTGCCAGAGTCGGGGACAGTTTTTCATGTGCGAACGGTTCGCTTTCATCAACAACGGTCACTTCACCGATCAGAATCTTGGTGTTTTCTGGTACAGAGAAGCCTGCCAGTTCAGCAATTTTATAGGCTGGCTGACCAACGATAGCCGCGTTCAGCGCACCATTTTTCAGGATAACATCCTGAACAGCTTTCAGCTCTTTACCCTGCAACAGATAGCCGCCGTGGGTTGCGAAACGTTCACGTACTGCGTCATAAACAGAGTCAACAACAACAACAGACTGTTCAGAAGCACAGATTACGCCGTTGTCGAAGGTTTTGGACATCAGTACAGATGCAACTGCACGTTTGATATCAGCAGTTTCATCAATAACAACTGGAGTGTTACCCGCGCCTACACCGATAGCTGGTTTACCGGAGCTGTATGCGGCTTTAACCATGCCCGGACCACCAGTCGCGAGGATCAGGTTGATGTCTGGGTGGTGCATCAGTGCGTTAGACAGTTCAACAGAAGGTTGATCGATCCAGCCGATCAGATCTTTCGGAGCACCGGCAGCGATAGCAGCCTGCAGAACGATATCAGCCGCTTTGTTGGTTGCATCTTTTGCACGCGGGTGCGGGGAGAAGATAATGGCGTTACGGGTCTTCAGGCTGATCAGCGATTTGAAGATAGCAGTTGAAGTCGGGTTAGTGGTCGGAACGATACCGCAAATAATACCGATTGGTTCAGCGATAGTGATGGTACCAAAAGTGTCGTCTTCAGACAGAACACCACAGGTTTTTTCATCTTTATAGGCGTTGTAGATATATTCAGAAGCAAAGTGGTTTTTGATCACTTTATCTTCGACGATACCCATGCCGGATTCGGCAACGGCCATTTTCGCGAGTGGGATTCGAGCATCTGCAGCAGCCAGAGCGGCGGCGCGGAAGATTTTGTCTACTTGCTCTTGAGTGAAACTGGCATATTCACGCTGGGCTTTTTTTACACGCTCTACGAGTGCGTTAAGTTCAGCGACATTAGTAACAGCCATAATGCTCTCCTGATAATGTTAAACTTTTTTAGTAAATCATCTGCTCGAATACGAGAGTATAGTCAGTGCGGTGATGATTTGCTTAACCGATGAAAATCAAAAGCTTACTCGCGCTCACACTCACTGTGATTTACTAAAAGAGTTTAAACATTAGAGTTATTATCTCTAATGCGTCACTTCCAGGTGGCGTAAGCAAGATTACTCACTTCTGGGTACTGATTACGTGATCCAAATCAAATTTTTGCAAAGCTGACACCTTTCAGCATCGCTTTTCGCCATTATAGCTAACAGTTAATAAATTGTAGTATGATTTGGTGGCTACATTAGCATGTTTTGCACAACTAGATAACAATAACGAATGATAGCAATTTTAAGTAGTTAGGAGGTGAAAAATGCTGTCAAAAGGCGTATTGTCAGCGCGTCTTTTCAACCTTATTTATGGCTAACATTATCCGGCTTTTGCTTCGGAGCGAACCGTGATTCAGACCCTTTTTGATTTTCCCGTTTACTTCAAATTTTTCATCGGGTTATTTGCGCTGGTCAACCCGGTAGGGATTATTCCCGTCTTTATCAGCATGACCAGTTATCAGACAGCGGCAGCGCGAAACAAAACTAACCTTACAGCCAACCTGTCTGTGGCCATTATCTTGTGGATCTCGCTTTTTCTCGGCGACACGATTCTACAACTTTTTGGTATATCAATTGATTCGTTCCGTATCGCCGGGGGCATCCTGGTGGTGACGATAGCGATGTCGATGATCAGCGGCAAGCTTGGCGAGGATAAACAGAACAAGCAAGAAAAATCAGAAACCGCGGTACGTGAAAGTATTGGTGTGGTGCCATTGGCGTTGCCGTTGATGGCGGGGCCAGGGGCGATCAGTTCTACCATCGTCTGGGGTACGCGTTATCACAGCATTAGCTATCTGTTTGGTTTCTTTGTGGCTATTGCATTGTTCGCTTTATGTTGCTGGGGATTGTTCCGCATGGCACCGTGGCTGGTACGGGTTTTACGCCAGACCGGCATCAACGTGATTACGCGTATTATGGGGCTATTGCTGATGGCATTGGGGATTGAATTTATCGTTACTGGTATTAAGGGGATTTTCCCCGGCCTGCTTAATTAATTCCTTTCAAATGAAACGGAGCTGCCATGCTCCGTTTACTTCGTCATTATTTTTACTTTGTTCCCGCGCAGTTATCAAAAGCAAAAGGAATAGGTAAAAATATTCTTCTCAAATTACAGTTAGTTATAAGGATTTCCTTAACTGCTTCTCCTCACCATCATGTTATTTTCGCCACATCATAATCCTGGGCTTGCTGAAGAATAATTGAAATGATATTAGTAATTCCACTGCCTTTGGTAGAGGAAAGTGCTAAATAATAATCAATTGTTAAATTATTGTGCATTTCACTACTGGAACTGTAATCAGAAAAGATAGACATGCTTAGCCAATCTCTATTTGATTGAATTGAAAGGTAATGACTCCAACTTACTGATAGTGTTTTATGTTCAGATAATGCCCGATGACCTTGTCATGCAGCTCCACCG
>NZ_JBDYCV010000178.1:0-4338 GCF_040495915.1 Shigella sp. FJ200513
CTGATGGAAATGGAAGCCACGCAAGCACCTTAAAATCACCATCATACACTAAATCAGTAAGTTGGCAGCATTACCGATTTCGTCTTTCTAAATGCAATTAAAATCAGGTTGCCAAATTAATCGTAGCGATTTAACACGATTCGACGTTTGCTATCGCTACCTGCAACAACCACTTCTGTCGTAACACCTTTGACGGGCGAAGAAACCTGATGACGGGTGTCAACATTATACGTTAACTGACCACAATGCTGTTGTGGTTGACTATTAACCATAGCCATACTGCATGTTGGGGGACTGATCCTGCCATTAATCGTTAATGTGGCAGTCTCTGAAGAGACTGCGGGAGAAGCCAATCCATAGGCAAGAAAAATAATTCCTGACAGCCAATACTTATTCATTGAACGTTATCCCTGTAGTAAAGGTTATGCCTGGATAGAATGAGTGCATAACAAACTATAGCTGTACATCCACTACACAGCACGAAGGATGATAATGAAGCATTGCCTGTACGATCACTCGACTTTGTAGAGTTTCGGACGAAGGTCCGCAGAATATTCGCAGTATTAAATAAGTGTTCATTAATGCGGCAAAAACAAATACACCGCATCAATATAACATCTCTGCGGTGTATGAAGAATAACCAGAATGGTTAATAGGCGTTAGACCGCGCGGAAGGAAATCTCGCCAGGAATGACTTCACCCTGCCAGTAGAGCTGAGCTGCAACGCGGTCAGCCAGCTGGCGGTAGATAGCGGTAAATTCGCTCTCCGGACGGCTGATAACCGTTGGCGTGCCTTTATCGAGATCCTCACGTAAGGAGATGTGTAACGGCATCTGCCCCAGCAGCTGTGTATGGTATTTTTCAGCCAGTTTCTCTGCACCACCGGTACCGAAAATCGGTTCATGGTGACCACAGTTACTGCAAATATGCACACTCATGTTCTCGACAATACCGAGCACCGGAACCTCGACTTTCTCGAACATCACAATGCCTTTTTTCGCATCGATCAACGCGATGTCCTGCGGGGTGGTGACCACGACTGCACCAGTTACTGGAATGTTTTGCGCCAGCGTCAATTGAATGTCACCGGTGCCTGGCGGCATATCAAGCACCAGATAGTCGAGATCCGGCCACAAGGTTTCCTGCAACATCTGCATTAACGCCTTGCCCGCCATCGGTCCACGCCACACCATCGCATTGTCGTCAGTGACCAGATAACCAATTGAATTGGTTGCCAGGCCATGAGACATAATCGGTGCCATGTGGGTACCGTCCGGCGAAGTTGGACGCTGATTTTCTGCGCCCAGCATGGTGGGAATTGATGGGCCGTAGATATCGGCGTCCAGAATGCCGACTTTCGCCCCTTCCGCCGCCAGTGCCAGCGCCAGGTTTACCGCCGTGGACGATTTACCCACGCCGCCTTTACCGGAACTCACCGCGATAATGTTCTTCACACCGTTAATTCCCGGCTGATTCTTCACGCGTTTCAGAGTGGCTATGTTATGCGACAGTTTCCAGTCGATAGCTTTCGCCCCGGTGATGCGCAGCAGTTCGGCGCTACATTGCTCTTTTAACTCTTCGAACGCGCTATGCCAGACAAACGGCATAACCAGTTCCACATGCAACGTGTCGTCCATCCAGGCGACATGGTGCAACGCTTTCAGCGTGGTGAGGTTATGCTTCAGGGTTGGGTGCTGAAAATTGGCCAGTGTCCCGGCGACCATTGCGCGCAAGGCTTCTGGTGATTTGGCCTGGGATTGTTCGTTCATCCCGACTCCTTTTTTGTATAGATAAACCATCAGCTGATAGTTTACCTGAAGAATATAGAGAAGTACTTACTTAACATTTTCCCATTTGGTACTATCTAACCCCTTTTCACTATTAAGAAGTAATGCCTACTATGACTCAAGTCGCGAAGAAAATTCTGGTGACGTGCGCACTGCCGTACGCTAACGGCTCAATCCACCTCGGCCATATGCTGGAGCACATCCAGGCTGATGTCTGGGTCCGTTACCAGCGAATGCGCGGCCACGAGGTCAACTTCATCTGCGCCGACGATGCCCACGGTACACCGATCATGCTGAAAGCTCAGCAGCTCGGTATCACCCCGGAGCAGATGATTGGCGAAATGAGTCAGGAGCATCAGACTGATTTCGCAGGCTTTAACATCAGCTATGACAACTATCACTCGACGCACAGCGAAGAGAACCGCCAGTTGTCAGAACTTATCTACTCTCGCCTGAAAGAAAACGGTTTTATTAAAAACCGCACCATCTCTCAGCTGTACGATCCGGAAAAAGGCATGTTCCTGCCGGACCGTTTTGTGAAAGGCACCTGCCCGAAATGTAAATCCCCGGATCAATACGGCGATAACTGCGAAGTCTGCGGCGCGACCTACAGCCCGACTGAATTGATCGAGCCGAAATCGGTGGTTTCTGGTGCTACACCAGTGATGCGTGATTCTGAACACTTCTTCTTTGATCTGCCCTCTTTCAGCGAAATGCTGCAGGCATGGACCCGCAGCGGTGCGTTGCAGGAGCAGGTGGCAAACAAAATGCAGGAGTGGTTTGAATCCGGCCTGCAACAGTGGGATATCTCCCGCGACGCGCCATACTTTGGTTTTGAAATTCCGAACGCACCGGGCAAATATTTCTACGTCTGGCTGGACGCACCGATTGGCTACATGGGTTCTTTCAAGAATCTGTGCGACAAGCGCGGCGACAGCGTAAGCTTCGATGAATACTGGAAGAAAGACTCCACCGCCGAGCTGTACCACTTCATCGGTAAAGATATCGTTTACTTCCACAGCCTGTTCTGGCCTGCCATGCTGGAAGGCAGCAACTTCCGCAAGCCGACCAACCTGTTTGTTCATGGCTATGTGACGGTGAACGGCGCGAAGATGTCCAAGTCTCGCGGCACCTTTATTAAAGCCAGCACCTGGCTGAATCATTTTGACGCTGACAGCCTGCGTTACTACTACACTGCGAAACTCTCTTCGCGCATTGATGATATCGATCTCAACCTGGAAGATTTCGTTCAGCGTGTGAATGCCGATATCGTGAACAAAGTGGTTAACCTGGCCTCCCGTAATGCGGGCTTTATCAACAAGCGTTTTGACGGTGTGCTGGCAAGCGAGCTGGCTGACCCTGAGCTGTACAAAACCTTTACCGATGCCGCTGAAGTGATTGGTGAAGCGTGGGAAAGCCGTGAATTTGGTAAAGCAGTGCGCGAAATCATGGCACTGGCTGACCTGGCTAACCGCTATGTCGACGAGCAGGCTCCGTGGGTAGTCGCAAAACAGGAAGGTCGCGATGCTGACCTGCAGGCGATTTGCTCAATGGGCATCAACCTGTTCCGCGTACTGATGACTTACCTGAAGCCTGTACTGCCGAAACTGACCGAGCGTGCAGAAGCCTTCCTCAATACGGAACTGACCTGGGATGGTATCCAGCAACCGCTGCTGGGCCACAAAGTGAATCCGTTCAAGGCGCTGTATAACCGCATCGATATGAAACAGGTTGAAGCTCTGGTGGAAGCCTCTAAAGAAGAAGTGAAAGCCACTACCGCGCCAGTTACTGGCCCACTGGCAGATGATCCGATTCAGGAAACCATCACCTTTGACGACTTCGCCAAAGTTGACCTGCGCGTGGCGCTGATCGAAAACGCAGAGTTTGTTGAAGGTTCTGACAAACTGCTGCGCCTGACGCTGGATCTCGGCGGTGAAAAACGCAATGTCTTCTCCGGTATTCGTTCTGCTTACCCGGATCCGCAGGCACTGATTGGTCGTCACACCATTATGGTGGCTAACCTGGCACCACGTAAAATGCGCTTCGGTATCTCTGAAGGCATGGTGATGGCTGCCGGTCCTGGCGGGAAAGATATTTTCCTGCTAAGCCCGGATGCCGGTGCTAAACCGGGTCATCAGGTGAAATAATCCCCCTTCAAGGCGCTGCATCGACAGCGCCTTTTCTTTATAAATTCCTAAAGTTGTTTTCTTGCGATTTTGTCTCTCTCTAACCCGTATAAATACTGGTAGCATCTGCATTCAACTGGATAAAATTATAGGGATGCAGAATGAGACACTTTATCTATCAGGACGAAAAATCACATAAATTCTGGACGGTGGAGCAACAGGGAAACGAGTTGCATATCAGTTGGGGAAAAGTTGGCACCAAAGGGCAAAGTCAGATAAAAAGTTTTTCAGATGCTGCGGCGGCGGAAAAAGCGGAACTGAAGCTGATTGCGGAGAAGGTGAAGAAGGGGTATGAGGTAGCCTGAGTTTAACGGACACTCCTTCCTGAAATAGAATGGCATCAGAAGGAGCTAATAATGAGCAGA
>NZ_JBDYCV010000179.1:0-4324 GCF_040495915.1 Shigella sp. FJ200513
GTTACCCCCAAACGAATCGGAAAATCGATACTGGAAAAACTCTAACTCGGTGGCCAGTTTTTGTTGACCACTTCAGATGCCCAAATGGTGGATTACCGAGATCGTGTGCCAGTCCGATCGCTGCTAACAGAGCAGGAACGTCGCGTTCAACGACAATCCCCGTGGGTATTTCGCCAAAGATGTGCTCCTTCATCTCGAAAGCGAGCCTCATTCCTATCCCGCGAGCAAAGTTTGCTACTTCGTGAGAATGAGTCAGCCTCGTCCGTATGCTGTCATTTTGATCTAACGGGAAAACTTGTGTTTTATCCGCAAGCCGACGAGTTGGTGCAGCAAAAAGTAATCGGTCGTAATCCCGCTCGATCTCTTGTCTTCCGCTAGCAAGGGGATGTAAAAATGCTATGTTGGTTTTTTTTAGATTATCTTTCCGACGGTTGCAGTTAAGCAATTGTTGCCATTCCATTTGATCACCTTTGTAATAATTTAATTATTAGCAAACTAACAGAGAGGCGGAGTGCGATTCTATAGGCTAAATGGCTAAATATCAGAACTGGAAAATGGTTCGCAAAACGTTCTGCAACTGAACCTATTTTTGCATAAACGCCCTAAATCCCGCCTGTTTTGCCCCTTACTTAAACCATTGAACGCTTTGCGCTCTGGCATCATTTACGCTTAATACTCTTTCCAGGATTGGCGACGTGTCTGACGAGAGCGACGACAAAACAGAAGCCCCCACACCTCACCGACTAGAAAAAGCGCGGGAAGAGGGGCAAATCCCGCGTTCCCGTGAACTGACCTCACTGCTGATTTTGCTGGTGGGCGTTAGTGTTATCTGGTTTGGCGGTGTGTCGCTGGCCCGTCGATTGTCGGGCATGCTCTCCGCTGGGCTGCATTTTGATCACAGTATTATCAAAGACCCGAATCTGATCCTCGGGCAAATTATTCTGCTGATCAGAGAAGCCATGCTGGCGCTGCTACCGCTGATTAGCGGCGTGGTGCTGGTGGCGCTCATTTCTCCGGTTATGCTGGGGGGGCTGGTATTTAGCGGCAAATCCTTGCAGCCGAAGTTTTCCAAACTCAACCCGCTACCGGGCATTAAACGGATATTCTCGGCACAGACTAGCGCGGAGTTGCTTAAGGCAATTTTGAAAACCATCCTGGTTGGCAGCGTGACGGGGTTTTTTCTCTGGCATCACTGGCCGCAGATGATGCGCTTAATGGCCGAGTCACCGATTACCGCCATGGGTAATGCGATGGATTTGGTAGGGCTATGCGCACTGCTGGTGGTGCTTGGTGTCATTCCAATGGTGGGATTTGACGTCTTTTTCCAAATCTTCAGCCACCTGAAAAAGCTGCGAATGTCGCGGCAGGATATTCGTGATGAGTTCAAACAAAGCGAAGGCGACCCCCATGTTAAAGGACGGATCTGTCAGATGCAGCGAGCTGCCGCACGGCGTCGGATGATGGCCGATGTGCCGAAAGCGGATGTCATTGTCAATAACCCGACCCACTATTCGGTAGCGTTGCAGTATGACGAAAACAAAATGAGCGCACCGAAAGTGGTCGCTAAAGGTGCAGGGCTGGTCGCGCTGCGCATTCGTGAAATTGGCGCTGAAAATAACGTCCCGACGCTTGAAGCGCCGCCGCTGGCGCGAGCGCTGTATCGACATGCGGAGATTGGTCAACAAATCCCGGGTCAACTGTACGCCGCGGTGGCGGAAGTGCTGGCCTGGGTCTGGCAACTGAAACGCTGGCGTCTGGCTGGTGGACAGCGCCCTGTACACCTACTCATCTTCCGGTGCCGGCAGCCCTGGATTTTATTAACGAGAAACCGACCCATGAGTAATCTGGCCGCGATGCTGCGCCTGCCCGCAAACCTGAAATCGACATAATGGCAGATCCTTGCCGGACCGATTTTGATCCTGTTGATCTTGTCGATGATGGTGCTGCCACTGCCCGCATTCATACTCGACCTGTTGTTTACCTTCAATATTGCCTTGTCGATCATGGTGTTGCTGGTGGCGATGTTTACCCAGCGCACGCTTGAGTTTGCTGCGTTTCCGACCATTCTGTTGTTTACTATGTTGTTGCGTCTGGCACTTAACGTGGCTTCAACCCGTATCATTTTGATGGAAGGGCATACCGGCGCGGCGGCGGCTGGGAAGGTGGTCGAAGCGTTCGGTCACTTCCTCGTTGGTGGCAATTTCGCTATCGGTATCGTGGTGTTTGTCATTCTCGTGATCATCAACTTTATGGTCATTACCAAAGGTGCCGGGCGTATAGCAGAAGTGGGTGCGCGCTTTGTTCTCGATGGTATGCCGGGTAAGCAGATGGCGATTGACGCCGACCTTAACGCTGGATTGATTGGTGAAGATGAGGCGAAAAAACGCCGCTCCGAAGTGACTCAGGAAGCCGATTTTTACGGCTCAATGGACGGGGCAAGTAAGTTTGTTCGCGGCGATGCCATTGCCGGGATCCTCATCATGGTCATTAACGTTGTCGGCGGGTTGCTGGTCGGCGTGCTGCAACTGGCATGAGCATGGGACACGCGGCGGAAAGTTATACGCTATTGACCATTGGCGACGGTCTGGTGGCACAAATTCCGGCGCTGGTGATTTCTACCGCCGCGGGGGGCATCGTTACGCGTGTCAGCACCGATCAGGATGTTGGCGAGCAGATGGTGAATCAGCTTTTCAGTAACCCAAGCGTTATGTTGTTAAGCGCCGCCGTGCTCGGTTTACTCGGCCTGGTGCCTGGAATGCCGAACCTGGTATTTTTGCTGTTCACTGCCGGATTGCTGGGGCTGGCCTGGTGGATACGCGGACGCGAACAAAAAGCGCCTGCCGAACCCAAACCGGTAAAAATGGCAGAGAATAATACCGTTGTCGAAGCGACGTGGAACGATGTACAACTGGAAGATTCTCTGGGAATGGAAGTGGGTTATCGACTGATCCCGATGGTCGATTTCCAGCAGGATGGTGAGTTGTTGGGCCGTATACGCAGTATCCGCAAGAAATTTGCCCAGGAGATGGGATTTCTGCCGCCAGTGGTGCACATTCGCGACAATATGGATCTGCAACCTGCCCGCTATCGCATTTTGATGAAAGGCGTGGAGATTGGCAGTGGTGATGCTTATCCGGGGCGCTGGCTGGCGATTAACCCTGGAACCGCTGCCGGGACGTTACCTGGTGAGGCGACCGTCGATCCGGCATTTGGCCTGAATGCTATCTGGATTGAAAGTGCGCTAAAAGAACAGGCGCAGATTCAGGGGTACACAGTGGTTGAGGCCAGCACGGTGGTAGCAACGCATCTTAACCACCTCATTAGCCAGCATGCCGCAGAGCTGTTTGGTCGTCAGGAGGCGCAACAGCTGTTGGATCGCGTCGCCCAGGAGATGCCAAAGCTGACGGAAGATCTCGTTCCTGGCGTCGTCACGCTCACCACACTGCATAAAGTGCTGCAAAATCTCCTCGATGAAAAAGTACCGATTCGCGATATGCGCACCATTCTCGAAACGCTGGCGGAACATGCGCCCATCCAAAGCGATCCACATGAATTAAGCGCCGTCGTGCGCGTGGCGTTGGGACGGGCGATTACCCAGCAGTGGTTTCCTGGCAAAGATGAAGTCCATGTTATTGGCCTCGATACACCGCTGGAACGTTTGTTACTACAGGCGCTGCAGGGCGGGGGAGGACTGGAGCCAGGGCTGGCGGATCGTTTACTGGCGCAAACTCAGGAAGCTCTATCCCGTCAGGAGATGCTGGGTGCGCCGCCAGTATTGTTGGTGAACCACGCGCTGCGACCATTATTGTCTCGCTTCCTGCGCCGCAGCTTGCCGCAGTTAGTGGTCCTGTCGAATCTGGAACTGTCTGATAACCGACATATCCGCATGACGGCGACAATTGGCGGTAAATGATGAGAACCTTATTAGCGATATTATTGTTTCCGCTGCTGGTGCAAGCCGCCGGGGAGGGGATGTGGCAGGCAAGTAGTGTCGGAATTACGCTAAATCATCGCGGTGAGTCGATGTCGTCTGCACCTCTTTCTGCGCGACAACCTGCTTCAGGATTGATGACGCTGGTGGCGTGGCGTTATCAGCTTATCGGCCCGACACCTGCAGGACTGCGGGTTCGCTTGTGTTCGCAATCTCGTTGTGTCGAATTAGAGGGGCAGAGCGGTACCACCGTGGCCTTTTCCGGTATAGCGGCAGCAGAACCGTTGCGATTTATCTGGGAAGTGCCAGGCGGTGGGTGAACCGCCCCGGGAATCCTGGAGACTAAACTTCCTGAGAAAGAGGTAAACAGGATGACTAAAAATACTCGTTTTT
>NZ_JBDYCV010000180.1:0-4271 GCF_040495915.1 Shigella sp. FJ200513
TTCAGGGAAAAATATCATCAGATGACTGCTTAAAAAAAGAACAAATGGTAGTGTCCGCTATTGCCAGTACACCTCAGTCAGATATGTCAGCAGCCCAAACAGCAGACTCCCCAGCACGCCTATTGCCGCCCACTGAGACGGGGAAACCCTGTCCAGCAACTGCAGGAACCAGTAGCCCGTTCCCACCGCTGACGTGGTGTATGACACACCTGTTGTGATTTTTTCCATCTGGTCCATACCCCGTCTCCCGTTATCCGGAAGCTGACAACAATAAAAAAGCCACCAGTTAACTACTGATGGCTCTGATAACTCATGCAAGCGTCTCAGACGACCCACTGACACTACCGGTGAGTTTAACGATACCTTCCATTTGACTGGCTCACTTTTTATGATGATGCCGGTGCATTTATCTCCAGCACCAGACTTTCTATCTCAACGCCATACGTTGCATTTTTGGTAATATCCGTCAGCGTCAGTGCATTTAGTCCCACTGCCAGACTGTCTTTTATGGCCTGGAATGCCGGGCCAGTACGATGACGTAGTATCACTCCGGCTCAGTTGCACCACTGACCACCACATCACCTTCTGCTGCAATCGCCTGCATCAGGGTATAAGGGGTTATGGCCACCGGACTACCAAACGGCTGCCAGCCCTCTTTCAGTTTATGTGTCAGCTTTTCCGCAAGATCTGACGGCGGCGCCGCCCTGACAACATCATAGTGTTTAAATGCCATGGTTCTTTCCAACATCTGAAAAATAATTCTTTAAAATACCTGACATGTAATACAGAAAAAACACAAAACCATACCTTAAATAAAAACCTGATTATCAAGCAGATATGCATGGATAAACTACAAGACGAGATATAAACCACCCTGCATTTAAATAAACAATAAACAACATCAGAAAAATAATTCTGTTCTATGGTTTAATTCAAAAATATCATTTATACTTTTCAGAACATCACCAGCAAGGCATAAACAAGGAAACTAAATGAAGTGGATTGTGATTGATACAGTTATCCAGCCATCATGCGGAATATCTTTTTCAGTCATATGGAGTAAAATAAAATTAATAATCTGGTATCAATCGGATGCTTTCTTACCTCCTGAAAGTATATTTACACTGACTCACACAGGCATCATGCTCAATAACAAAGTGCTACCTGTAACCATTTACAACGTAGTACCATTCAATAAAACATTCTGGAATTTAATCAAAAACAGCCAGGAATGCCCTACAAATACAGATAACGTATTGAATGAATGCTTTAATAACCGTTGCACTCTGCAAATATGCCCTTATGGACTAAAACAACAAAGTCCATAAGGAGTTTACTCACATCTGACAAAATCAATATAAACAGCCCCTCCGGAGAGGGGCTGGAGAGTGGCGCTATGTGCCATTCCATGGTGCCGGGTGCCTCCCGGTGAATTCAGTACCAGCACCTGAATCCGCGATTATCCCATATACCTACTCGCTGATTGCCCCTCCGCACAGGGGGATTCACCATGCCAGTTTCTTTTAACAAACTCCCCGCAAACCAGACAACAGTCAACCGCCTGAATTGTGAAGTATTTAAAAATTTCTCCCGCTAACTGATACCCGGCTAACAGTCTGGCGTTTTCTTTTTCAGCAACGGGAAAGCAACAACCACCACACCCGCCACCAGCACACCGTCAGCCGGCACTGACATTATCCGGCTGCTGCAATGCCATTAACAAAAACAGTAAGCAATCACTTTTTACCGTAACAGGTGATAATCCAGATATGTATCTACCCCAGATGAGTAATCCGAAGTTCATCCATACCACAGGTCCTGGCTATTCTGTTGTACTCCTGAACAAGAGCAAATAATTCTGAATTAGCAACCATGAACTCATCGCAAACCCTCTGTATAGCATCACTATTCAGAATAATAACGTCTCTTCCCGAAAGACGATCAGGAGTACAGAACAAAACTGTCAAACGGCTGAAGGCCTTTGCTCGTGCTGCATTGACTATATCAATACGCTGCCTAAGGATGAAACACCCCGACGCCTCATCAATATTCACTCTACCCACACCATATGAATGATAAATACTTAATGCTGAAAAAACCATTAGACCGCATAACAAATACTCAATCAATACTTAACAGAACTTTTATTTTTGACAAATATATAATATTTTCAACAATATCCTGAGCCAGGTATATTTCAGTATAAGGCTCTGCCGGAAGGAATCTGGAAGAATGAATATGGCGCGCTGTACTGGATTCGAACCAGTGACCGATTGCTTAGAAGGCAATTGCTCTGTCCGGCTGAGCTAACAACGCTGAATACCGATAATGGACCGCCATCGGGGACCCGCCCCCCGCACCAACAACCCTGTTATCGTGTCGTCTGCTCTTCCTGATAAGCTAATGGCGGTTTGTGATGGTGGCCCTTGCTGGATTTGAACCAGCGACCTGGCGATTATGAGTCGCTCGCTCTCACCACTGAGCTAAAGGGCCGGGAGCAGAATAATAACGGTCCGTAATTAATTTCGCAATAAAAAAACCCGCTCAGCGGCGGGTTGTAGAAACTCTTCTAACGCCAGGCATAAAACGCCCATCATTATGACGAATTTACCACAGATTCCGGAAAAATCAACCTTGTTACCTAGTTACCTTTTTTAACTGCCGCTCAGCCCATGCTTCTTCAATATCAAACCGGGTCACCAGCGCATCATAAAATTTCTTAACTGTTTTTTCCCATGACGCGCGTGTTATCTGGTTTGTCACCTCGCATATAGCATTAAATGCCTCCGTTGATGGTAGTCTTTCATAGCCACGACCACCACAACGCTGGCAGTCTCTGATAACAGGCATACCACGTTTTACCGACTCTTCACGATGAATGGCGACACCACGCCCACGGCAATCCTTACAGGCGGTGGAAACCTCACCCTTTCCGCCACACTCCGGACAGGCAACTTTTACCACCTCCCTGACTTTTTTCCATTCTTCCCAGTAAAACGGATACACACCTTTCGTACACTTTGCCCATACCGGCGGCTTACCATCCGGATACTGGATCTTGTTTGTAAAAACTATGCTTTCAATAAATTTTTCCCCATAGCAACAAGGGCACTGCTTTTTACTCGCTGCGCTGCGGGCATAATCCTCAAAAGCGTACGAAGCCATAATGCGCATCACTACCGGTTTTATTTCTGCCGGAAGTTTTCTCAACGCCGCCACACGATCGCACCGACTGAGTGCATAATCTGCCAGTAATTCTGTTGCCCGCGCCCTGTCATTCATACTGATGCCCATTTTCCCCAGGAACGCAGAAAAACCCATCTCAGCCCGATTCTGTGTCATGCCCTGCGCGGCCATCACATCAGTGATACTCAGCGCATCTTTTGACGTTGAGGCCGATGCATCGGTCAGGCCAGGGGATTTTGGGGAGTAGTATTTCGGTAAATCTTCCAGTTTCATTTTTTGACCTGCTCTTAATGCATTATGGGGTAAATCTTCACCCCCAGACGTCCACCAGATACTGGCTGACCACGAACGATATTGATTTCATCAAACTGCTCATCGTCCATTAACACTCCCGCATGCGTCAGCGCATCCAGCGGTGCTTTCAGGATATTGTCCAGGTCGCGACGACGCTTATCCGGTGGCTCTGCAATCACCTTTATCGCCAGCCTTCCGGACAGGCTTAATTTCAGCCGCTGCTGGCGAACAATAAGCGCCACAGCCCGGCGATAACGCTTTCCCTCCTCCGAGATAAAATATGTGCTGCCACGGCGTCGCCAGTAAGTGTTCACCGTCGGCGGGTAAGGTAAAACCAAATCTATGAGCATCAGTCACCTCTTTTACCCAAGCACGCCAGTTGCAAAGGCGTGATCAAGAAAACGAAAAATTAAATCAACCTGAGAACCATGCTTTTCTTCGAACGCCAGAGGATCCGCATGAAGCTCGTTGTGATGCTCCCGACACAGCGGTAGCGTGAAAATATCGTGAGATTTGGTCCCCATTCCGCCCTGACCATGACCAATCAGGTGATGGGGATCGTCGGCTGGCTTACCACAACACGCACACGGCTGTGTCTTCACCCAGCGTTTGTATTTCTCGTTAACCCAGCGGCGACGTTTAGGTCGTTTCATGAAAGATTCCGGAGACTCAGGATCAACGGCAATGCTGACCACCGTCTTTTCCTGTTGTGGGTTCTGTTGCTGGTGGGCGTGAGGCAGCGGCGCAAGATTTTTTGTGCGCTGCTTCAGTATGCTGGTGGCGGTCTGCTC
>NZ_JBDYCV010000181.1:0-4135 GCF_040495915.1 Shigella sp. FJ200513
TTTTCTGCTCATTATTAGCTCCTTCTGATGCCATTCTATTTCAGGAAGGAGTGTCCGTTAAACTCAGGCTACCTCATCCGTCTGGGTGGGGAGATGGATAAAGATATGATCGCCATTCGAATCGGGCCAGATATACCAATGGCTATTGTTGGCTCACCGGATTATTTTTCTCGTCGAAGTGCTCCAACGTCAGTGTCACAATTAATAGATCATCAGGCAATTAATTTGTATCTTCCCACATCGGGTACAGCAAATCGCTGGAGATTAATACGCGGTGGACGTGAAGTTCGTGTTCGCATGGAAGGTCAGCTTTTACTGAATACGATAGACCTGATCATTGATGCTGCAATTGATGGGCATGGATTGGCGTATCTACCTTATGATCAGGTTGAGCGGGCTATTAAAGAAAAAAAACTGATACGTGTTTTGGATAAATTCACTCCAGATTTACCCGGTTATCACCTGTACTATCCACACCGTCGACATGCTGGCTCGGCATTCTCATTATTTATAGATAGGCTGAAGTATAAAGGTGCTGTTTAGCACTACTTGCTGATACATTAATTTAATTCTTCTCTTAACGTATTCTCAGTTCCTTTCAACGTTTTGGTTATTTTTTATTCTTCGTACAATGGCGACAGATGCTGATTATGATACCGAAAACTGGTTTGAACGTGCGAAGCCCGAACGTAGTGTTCGGTGTTCTATGTGCTTTGCCACATTTTGGCGTCTATTATTTACACTAAATCTGATTTGATATATTGATACTTAAAACATTTGATGCTTCCTTTGTCACTTTTTTGATGGAAGTTGTTTGCATTTCTTTAAGGCGAAACAAATAATTACGCATCAATTTTAATGTCGGTTAGAGGGAAACTTATGAAGCACTCTGTTTCAGTTACGTGTTGTGCGCTGTTGGTCAGCAGCATTTCTCTTTCGTATGCTGCAGAAGTTCCGAGCGGCACAGTACTGGCAGAGAAGCAGGAGCTGGTGCGCCACATTAAAGATGAGCCTGCGTCGCTGGATCCCGCTAAAGCCGTGGGCCTGCCAGAGATTCAGGTCATTCGCGATCTGTTTGAAGGTCTGGTGAATCAGAACGAAAAAGGGGAGATTGTCCCCGGCGTCGCGACTCAATGGAAAAGTAATGACAACCGTATCTGGACTTTTACCCTGCGCGATAACGCAAAATGGGCGGATGGCACACCGGTAACGGCGCAAGATTTTGTCTACAGCTGGCAACGTCTGGTGGACCCAAAAACATTGTCGCCATTTGCATGGTTTGCCGCGCTGGCGGGAATCAACAACGCACAGGCGATTATTGATGGTAAAGCTACGCCTGATCAGCTTGGCGTCACCGCAGTTGATGCCCATACTTTGAAAATTCAGCTTGATAAACCGTTGCCGTGGTTTGTGAATTTAACCGCTAACTTTGCCTTCTTCCCGGTGCAAAAAGCCAACGTAGAAAGCGGTAAAGAGTGGACGAAACCCGGAAATCTGATCGGCAATGGCGCTTATGTTCTTAAAGAGCGCGTAGTCAATGAAAAACTGGTCGTGGTACCGAATACCCATTATTGGGATAACGCCAAAACGGTGCTGCAAAAAGTGACCTTCCTGCCAATTAATCAGGAATCCGCAGCCACTAAGCGTTACCTCGCGGGGGATATTGATATCACCGAATCCTTCCCGAAAAATATGTATCAGAAGCTGTTGAAGGATATTCCGGGGCAGGTTTATACGCCACCGCAGCTCGGGACCTATTATTATGCCTTTAACACGCAAAAAGGGCCGACGGCAGATCAGCGCGTTCGCCTGGCATTAAGTATGACGATAGATCGCCGCCTGATGACCGAAAAAGTGTTGGGGACGGGCGAAAAGCCAGCGTGGCATTTTATACCAGATGTTACCGCCGGATTTACGCCGGAACCTTCGCCGTTTGAACAAATGAGTCAGGAAGAACTGAATGCGCAGGCAAAAACTTTGTTGAGCGCAGCTGGTTATGGTCCGCAAAAACCGCTGAAGCTGACGCTTTTGTATAACACTTCAGAAAACCATCAAAAAATTGCGATTGCTGTAGCATCGATGTGGAAAAAGAACCTTGGCGTAGATGTTAAATTGCAAAATCAGGAATGGAAAACCTATATCGATAGCCGTAACACCGGCAATTTTGATGTTATCCGCGCCTCATGGGTGGGGGATTATAATGAACCCTCCACTTTCCTGACATTATTAACGTCAATGCATTCAGGAAATATTTCACGCTTTAACAATCCGGCATACGACAAAGTTCTGGCCCAGGCATCGACGGAAAATACCGTTAAAGCGCGTAATGCCGATTACAACGCGGCAGAAAAAATCCTCATGGAGCAAGCACCGATTGCACCAATTTATCAATATACCAATGGACGATTAATCAAACCGTGGCTGAAAGGTTATCCCATTAATAACCCTGAAGATGTAGCGTACAGTCGGACTATGTATATTGTGAAGCATTGATGTGATGGGAACTGGCGTTACCCTTGTGGATAACGCCAGTGATGTCTGATTTAGCGCCCCTGTTCCGGCGGTGTAATGTTATCCATATACAGCGTCTGGCTGGGGAAGGCAAAGTCCGCGCCGTGTGACTGTACAATATCGATAATCTTCAAATAAACGTCTTGCTGTGCAGCAAGCCACTCAGCCCATACCGTGGTTTTGGTAAAGCAATAAACCATAATATTCAATGACGAGTCAGCAAACTGGTTGAAATAAACCAGTAAGGTTTGTCGCTGGTCGATGGCCGGGTGATTTTTCAGCATCTCACGTACGGCTTCGACAATAACGCCCACTTTTGCCGCATCCTCATAACGTAAACCAATGGTCGTGGTAATGCGGCGGTTGGTCATTCGTCCTGGGTTTTCTACGCTGATCGACGAAAACAGCGAGTTCGGTACGTACAATGGACGATTATCAAAGGTCGTAATTTTGGTAATTCGCCAGCCAATTTCCGCTACTGTACCTTCGATATTTCTGTCCGGTGAACGGATCCAGTCGCCAATACTGAAAGGACGGTCGAAATAGAGCATGATCCCGGAAAAGAAATTACTCAGAATATCTTTACCGGCCATACCGACAGCCAGACCACCAATACCACCAAAGGTCAGCAAGCCAGAAAGGCTCATGCCGAAATGTTCGCCATAAAGCAGAACAAGCACTACAATAATGGTGATTTTGATAATGCGCGACATAATCCGCGCACTGGTGATATCGCGACCTTTTTTAATCTGCTGTTTTTCAAACTGATTAATCAGCAGAAATAGCTTAATCGTCAGAATAACCGCAATCAGGGACGTACAGATAAAATCGATAACGCCTGGGGTGATAAATTTGAGTTTATAGTTTTCTATAACATAATTACTGATGCTACCAACAGCACTGATAATTATGGTGTAGATTAAAAATTGCACCGCATGGAATAAAAATCCTTTTCTTTTACGATTTCCACGGCGAAACCAAAAGCTCATCAGAATCAATGCTGCGCAGCTACCGAAAATAATGACCAGATTAAGCGCATTATTTGTAAACAGTTCAGCGATCATTGTTTTATCAGGCTCCTCCAGATAATTGTCGTCATGCCGGAAACCCCTGGCGGGGTGAAGTGGCACACTGAATTTGGCCACCTGAACAGAGGTGATATGCTCACCTCAGAACAACACAGGTGCTCCAATGAAAAAAAGAAATTTTAGCGCAGAGTTTAAACGCGAATCCGCTCAACTGGTTGTTGACCAGAAATACACGGTGGCAGATGCCGCCAAAGCTATGGATGTTGGCCTTTCCACAATGACAAGATGGGTCAAACAACTGCGTGATGAGCGTCAGGGCAAAACACCAAAAGCCTCCCCCATTACCCCGGAACAAATTGAAATCCGTGAGCTCAGGAAAAAGCTACAACGCATTGAAATGGAGAATGAAATATTAAAAAAGGCTACCGCGCTCTTGATGTCAGACTCCCTGAACAGTTCTCGATAATCGGGAAACTCAGAGCGCATTATCCTGTGGTCACACTCTGCCATGTGTTCGGGGTTCATCGATAGGAATTAAAACCCCAAAAAGATTAAAAAAACACCACAAAACGGATGTTTCTTCAACACCACTTTTG
>NZ_JBDYCV010000182.1:0-3987 GCF_040495915.1 Shigella sp. FJ200513
TACACGCTGCATAGCTTCGCTCTTCCGGCACTCGCGACAGATTATATTCAGGCGCCTGTCGTAGCGGCGTATTTCTCCGTCAGGTAATGACCAGATAAGGTCCGGATCAACAACAACCGGTTTCCTCACCTTTACTCTCGAGAGTTTTTTGCGGGCGCTTTGCCAGTCCTTGCGAGCCTGTTCAGACGGGAATAAGCCGTAGCCAGAATTATATACATCACCACTTGCGACCAGTTCTATGCATAAGCGACCGACAGACGCACGACTGATACCTGTTTCATCGGACAACTGCCGAATCGTGACCCGACCGTCCTGATGCACGAGTTCCACAATTCGCGTCTTCAGTTCTTCCCGCTGTTCGGGAGTAAAAGGTTTCGCCATAAATCCTCCTGAAACTACTTAACAACCCTCGAATGGCTAACATTCGGACGCCAGCTCTCCCAGTTAAAATTAACCCAGCGCCCGCCGTTCATGACCATGCGATCCATCACCCGCTCGCCGAGCAATGTTTTCATCACCTCATAGTTCAGGTTTGTCAGCATCCCCACGCTGCGCATCGACGCTGTCCGGCGATCAACAATCTGGTGCAGCACCACCTGCTCGTTTTTCGTCTCGCGCTGAATGCCAATTTCATCAAGAACCAGCAGATCCACTTCGCACAGCTCCCGCAAAAATTTTTCGCCTGACTGCCCGTCGTCATAGCTGGCGTGCAGGGCGCTCATAACATCAGCCACGGTAACCACAATCACTGTCTGACCGTCTTTCAGCAGGCGATTCCCGATAGCTGCCGCTAAGTGATTCTACCCGGTATCAGGTTTTCCGCTGAACGCAAAATTTGTACACCCGGTCATCAGTTCATCGGCGATGGATTTCGCCTGGCTTAACGCGTATCGCTGGCCGTCGTTCTGCACCTGGTAATTCGCAAACGAGCATTTACGGTGCAACGGCTGGATGCCTGAGCGATTCAGAATTTTTTCCACCCGCAACTGGCGATTCAGGCGGTTGATCTCCTCGCTACGTTTCTGGCCTTCAGCAAGTTGCCACTCGCGCCACTCCGCTACCGTTCTGAATGGGGCGGTTACATGTTGCGGGGTCAGTCGGCGGATGCGTTCCAGAACGCCGCCTGTCGCAATATTTTTCATGGTCCGTTACCCCCTGAAGCCTGGCGGGATCGCACTGTCCGGCAACGAGACGGTGTTAACCTGTCGGAGCAACGTCTCAGGCCGAACACCTTTCGGCGCGAACAGGCCCTGGTATTCATTGGCGATGCTGTGTCGAATCACCTGCTCAGGTGTAAAACCCTGCTGACGGAATTTTTCCAGTTCCCGTATCGCCCTGCTCCGTTCGAATCGGTTTTCGCAATGCCTGTCTGAACCGGACCCACTCATGCCAGAGTGTTTCCGGCAACCAATCGGGCAGCTCAATAGCCTCCGGCTCGAATTTTTTAGACGCTCGTTTTTGGCGAGGGGGATTTAGGGGGAGATCAGTATTTAGATCTTCCTCTTCCTCTTCCACTGGTAACGCTTTTTGATCCGTTTGTGTAACGCTGGCAGCGTTACCTTTTCGTTTCAGTTCGCGTATTTTTGTTACTCGCTCGTTTGTAACCGCCCGTTTTTTAGAGCTTTTTCCGTTATGACGTTCAAAGTTAGGTAGAGAAAGCCCACCGTCATTTTCGACCAGCCATCCAACCTGAATTAACGCATCAGCAAAACCAGACATAAAAGTGATGCGATCTATTGCACTTTTTGTAACGCCGCGAGCGTTACAATCTGCATTACCGTCTATCATTTGTTGATCCGCCCATGCCCAGAAGCGAATAACCTTCCCTAATGCGGCATCTGGATCAATATTCAGAATCTCAGCAAGCCTGAATATTTCCGGCTTATCCGGCGTAATAACCTCGAGCTTTATCCAGTTTGAAGCCATTTGTTTTCACCTTGTAACGCTCGCAGCGTTACATTTAACTGATACCGAACAAAACAATCCGGCACGATTAATTTCAATCAATGCACTACGACAGAATCGCCGGGCGACCCACCACCGCTGAAATGTGCTTTCCGGTAAACGGCCTGGACAGCATCATCATGCGCATCAATTGCCGTACTCAACGCTTCCTGCGCCGCCAGTAATGCACGGCGTTCCAGGGTATCGAAGATACAGAGTCGGTGACGCAGCTCACGCGGAAGAATTGCCAGAACCGCAGGGATCAGTTTCTGAATTTTTTCCCTTTGCGCTTTCGTTTCACCTTTCAACCAACGGTGATAGATATTCTGCTGATTGTTCCAGTCCTTGCCTGGTACCAGAGACAATTCGCCGCCCCCCTGCCGCAGATATTCTTCAGTAATTGCGTTAGCGACCCACGCCTGCCCTTTTTCGGCTGCCAGGGCTAACAGCACTGATTCGATGTGCTCATGCCTGATTTTCATGAATCACCTTCCCAGGTCGTTTTGCCTTACGATATTCGTCATAAACTTTGGGGTCGTACTGAAGTTCCCCGCCAGATGCCTCTTGCAGGCGCATCGCGCGACCTTCAGGAACCAGTTCCCCCCATGCAGCAATGCTTGCCAGCCTAACTCCTGCGGCATTGGCAAGCTTTGTTTTGCTGCCAAAAAACGCTATAGCATCAATTTTCAACATATCGAGCTCCTTAGATTTTCCTAAGGAAACCAGGCCGTAGAGAAACCTAAGTCAAGAAAAATTAGAATTCCCTAATATGAAAAACGAAACCTTCGGTGCTCGCCTCTTACATAGGCGTAAAAAATTAAAACTGTCTCAGGCCGCATTAGGTAAGCTGGTCAAAGTGGCTCACGTAACAATTTCTCAATGGGAAAGAGATGAAACACAGCCGGCGGGGAAAAGATTATTCGCACTGAGCCAAGCGCTTCAGTGCTCACCGACTTGGCTTCTTTTTGGGGATGAAGATAAACAACCAGGCGAACCGATCCCGGATAATCAGCCAGCCATTCTGACAGAAGATCAAAAAGAGTTACTTCAACTGTTCGACGCACTGCCTGAGTCAGAGCAAAAGGCCCTGTTGTCAGAGATGCGTGCTCGAGTTGAAAATTTCAACAAACTTTTTGAAGAACTACTCAAAGCTCGCAAAAGAAGCGCAAACAAATAATCCCCTTTTTTCTCCACACCCTGTAATAAAAAGCACAAACTTTCAAACACTTGTGTTTTTTACATCAAAAAACTTAGGTTTTTCTACACAAAAATCTTGATCACCCTCCTTAGGTTATTCTAAATTTTATTCATCAAGACACCGCACGGTGTTCTCAGCAAACAGTTCCGCTACCCCGGCGTTAAGGGGAAATGGGGTCAACATGAATACTATCGATCTTGGCAACAACGAATCTCCGGTGTACGGCGTGTTCCCCAACCAGGACGGCACATTCACCGCCATAACGTATACCAAAAGCAAAACGTTTAAAACCGAAGCTGGCGCACGTCGTTGGTTGGGAAGACATTCAGGTGAGTAAAATGAACGAGACAGAATTAAAACACGTTATCGCTCTACTCCTAGAAGATGCAAAACGCCTCCAGCAACTGGAGCCAAATGCAGGCACTGGGGCACGCATCTGGCTGGCTAAAGAAGCGCTGGAATCTGGCGATTATGATAGCGAAGAAGCCTTCTACAAAGCAGAAGGCCGTGCAGGATATTCACCGGGTCTTGGCGGGGTATAAATACCATGCGCATTGACTGAATTCGCAAACAAAAACAGACGCGCGATACCCGGATAGTCGGTCTGCATAGTCAGATATCTGGCTGCGAATTTGATAAATATCACCGCCCTTTTCGGAAACATAAGTTCCGTCCGGGAGTTGATTATACGAACCATCTCCATGGGGGATCGTTCTCCTGAATCCTAGTGAGAGCATATATTTATGAAGCCCTTCGTAATCCTCTGGCTCAGTGGATTTGCCCCTATATTTCCAGACATCTGTTATCACTTAACCCATTACAAGCCCGCTGCCGCAGATATTCCC
>NZ_JBDYCV010000183.1:0-3895 GCF_040495915.1 Shigella sp. FJ200513
TTCAGGGAAAAATATCATCAGATGGCTGCTTAAAAAAAGAACAAATGGTAGTGTCCGCTATTGCCAGTACACCTCAACATTCCACCATGCATTACGATTAACGCCGCATAGCCAGTTGAACTTTGCTACTTTGTGAGAGGTAGTACCTTCTATCCAGTGCGAATTTAATTAATGGAATAAATGATTATGAGTGAAAATGATACAATCCCAAAGAAGTCTACAAGTCAGATTAACAAAGCGGTATTCTTTACATCTGCTTTGCTAATTTTCCTTCTTGTCGCCTTTGCCGCCGTATTCCCGGATGTCGCCGACAAAAATTTTAAACTACTTCAGCAACAAATCTTCACGAATGCCAGCTGGTTCTACATCCTTGCTGTGGCCCTGATTTTACTGAGTGTCACGTTCCTTGGACTCTCACGCTACGGTGATATCAAGCTGGGCCCGGACCATGCGCAGCCTGATTTCAGCTACCACTCCTGGTTTGCGATGCTTTTTTCGGCAGGGATGGGGATCGGCCTGATGTTCTTTGGCGTTGCCGAACCTGTAATGCATTATCTTTCGCCACCCGTTGGCACTCCAGAAACCGTTGCGGCAGCTAAGGAAGCAATGCGTCTGACCTTTTTCCACTGGGGACTGCACGCATGGGCAATTTATGCCATTGTGGCGCTGATTCTGGCGTTCTTCAGTTACCGTCACGGTCTGCCTTTAACTCTGCGCTCCGCACTCTATCCCATTATTGGCGATCGCATATACGGACCTGTAGGACATGCGGTTGATATTTTCGCTGTTATAGGCACGGTCTTTGGCGTTGCGACATCACTGGGTTACGGTGTTTTGCAGGTGAATGCCGGTTTGAACCATCTTTTCGGGGTGCCCATCAATGAAACGGTGCAGGTAATTCTGATCGTGGTCATCACGGGGTTAGCGACGATTTCAGTGGTGTCCGGTCTGGATAAGGGAATACGTATCCTGTCTGAACTCAATCTGGGTCTGGCTTTGTTGCTCCTGGCGCTGGTCCTGTGTCTGGGACCAACCGTGCTTCTGCTGAAGTCATTTGTGGAAAATACGGGCGGTTATCTTTCGGAACTGGTGAGTAAAACGTTCAACCTTTACGCGTATGAGCCCAAGTCGAGCAACTGGCTGGGGGGCTGGACATTACTGTACTGGGGATGGTGGCTTTCATGGTCGCCGTTTGTGGGGATGTTCATCGCACGGGTCTCCCGCGGGCGAACCATTCGCGAGTTTGTCACCGGCGTGCTGTTTGTTCCCGCGGGTTTTACGCTAATGTGGATGACGGTGTTTGGTAACAGCGCGATCTATCTCATTATGAACCAGGGGGCCACAGACCTCGCCAATACTGTTCAGCAGGATGTGGCGCTGGCCCTGTTTAATTTCCTGGAGCATTTCCCGTTCTCTTCTGTGCTGTCATTCATTGCAATGGCGATGGTCATCGTCTTCTTTGTAACGTCTGCTGATTCGGGGGCAATGGTTGTGGATACTCTGGCATCAGGTGGAGTGGCAAACACACCCGTCTGGCAGCGAATATTCTGGGCCTCGCTCATGGGCATTGTTGCAATTGCGCTTCTCCTTGCCGGAGGGCTAAGTGCGCTGCAAACGGTGACAATAGCGAGTGCATTGCCCTTCTCAGTGATCTTACTAATATCTATATACGGACTTTTAAAAGCTTTGCGCCGGGATTTGACCAAGCGTGAAAGCCTGAGCATGGCGACAATTGCTCCTACGGCTGCACGTAACCCAATTCCTTGGCAGAGAAGGTTACGCAATATCGCGTATCTGCCGAAGCGATCTCTTGTGAAACGTTTTATGGACGACGTTATCCAGCCTGCCATGACGCTGGTTCAGGAGGAACTGAACAAGCAGGGGACGATAAGCCACATTAGTGATGCAGTCGACGATCGTATTCGTCTTGAAGTCGATTTGGGCAACGAGCTGAATTTTATATATGAAGTGAGGCTTCGCGGGTATATCTCACCGACCTTCGCGCTCGCCGCAATGGATAATGATGAGCAGCAGACTGAACAACATCGATATTATCGCGCTGAGGTTTATCTCAAAGAAGGCGGTCAAAATTATGATGTGATGGGCTGGAACCAGGAACAGCTGATTAATGACATACTGGACCAGTACGAAAAACACCTGCACTTCCTGCACCTGGTTCGTTAATAGCAACATGCCGTCCTGGGGGCGGCAATTATTATCCCGGCCGCAATATGAGGGAATGCAGAATGATTTCACGCTGGAAATGGATGCTGAAGCAGACAATTAAAAAACTATGGTTCAGGGCAACGTTATTCGCAATTGTCGCGATAATAACGGCCCTTTTATCAATTCTTTTTAAATCAATGATACCTGAGTCGGTTTCCGTGAAGGTTGGTGCGGAAGCAGTCGATAACATTCTGAACATACTGGCATCGAGTATGCTGGCAGTGACCACATTTTCGCTGAGTATCATGGTCACAGCCTACGGTTCAGCCACTACTAATGTGACTCCCAGAGCTACGCGTTTAGTTGTTGAAGACGTCACCACACAAAATGTACTGGCCACCTTCATCGGTTCTTTTCTCTTCAGTCTGGTAGGGATTATTGCCCTCAATATGGGAGCTTATGGAGAAAGGGGGAGAGTCATTTTATTCATTGTCACACTGGTTGTCATTGCCTTAATCCTCATCACATTGCTTCGCTGGATACAGCATTTGACCTCTCTGGGGAGGGTTGGTGAGACAACGGCACAAGTAGAACAGGCGGCCATCGAAACATTTATTGCGAGAGCAAGAAATCCCTGTCTCGGTGGATATCCATGGCTTGAGAACAATGAACAGCCGAAAGGAACGGTTGCAGTTTATCCGAAGAAGATTGGCTATGTTGAATATATTGATATGGTGAAACTTAGCAAGCTGCTGACCAATGATCCCCGTCATGTATACCTCGTGGCGCAGCCAGGCAGTTTCATACATCCGTCCATGCCAGTTTTGTACCTGAGTCAGGGCCAGGAGTCGTCAATCAACACCGATTTACTTGAGACGATTATTGTCTCGGATGCACGTTCATTTGCTCAGGATCCTCGATTTTGTCTTAGCGTCATGGCCGAAATAGCCTGCCGGGCCCTTTCCCCTGCAGTGAACGATCCTGGAACCGCCATTGATGTCATTGGCAGAGGTGTTCGTATACTTTCCACTTACGCGCAGAATAAATCTGATGAAATAGAAGTGAAATATCCTTCAGTACATGTTGCACCACTTCAGAATAACGATCTACTGGAAGACTTTTTCTCACCTGTCGCGCGCGATGGTGCCAGTATGAGGGAGATTCAGATAAGAGTCCTTAAAGGACTGTCGATGCTGAGTAAAGGTTGGCCTGAGATATTTGCTGAAGCCGCACATACCCTGGCATTTGAAACATTAGAGCATGCAACTCGTGCTGACCATATAGATTCTGATAGATATCTAATAAAATCAACTTATTATAATTTATTTAGTGGCGAATATTCTAATAAAAAAACATAGCTGCAGAGCAAGCAATTCGGTTGTTGGCAAGTCAAGGGCAAAGCATTCGCGTGAGAATGGGCGTATGCTTTGTGCCAAAAGCAAACGTTGCTAATTCTGCACTGTTCAGCGATGGCGCAGTAGAGACAGGCACTGCCACTGTCCAGTCGGCAAAAGCGAACACTTTGCCACTGCGGGGATAAACTGATTGAAGCTCTCGCGCAAAATCACTTATTCTTTTGCGTTAATAAAATGTAGGAGATGGGTCATTGATCCTACCCACGTAATATGGACACAGGCCTAAGCGAGGTTCTTGTTTTCAAATTGTTCCGGACTGAGGCCGCCACACCAACTGTGCCGCCGCCACCGATTGTAATCACATTCGATATAAT
>NZ_JBDYCV010000184.1:0-3106 GCF_040495915.1 Shigella sp. FJ200513
TCAGGGAAAAATATCATCAGATGGCTGCTTAAAAAAAGAACAAATGGTAGTGTCCGCTATTGCCAGTACACCTCACAGATTCCTGTTATTACCACCGAACTTTTGGCGCAGCTTTACGGCACTGAGCCGGTGCGTATTCGCCAGAATCATCATGAGAACAAAGTACGCTTCGTTGAAGGGAAACACTTTTTCAAAGTTGTTGGTAATGACCTTAAAGAATTGCGGGTCGCTTTAAACTACTCACAAAATCCAGTTTCACCCAAAGCCCGCTCCCTCATCCTCTGGACAGAACGAGGCGCAGCACGCCACGGCAAAATGCTCGAAACCGATCAGGCGTGGGATGTGTTCGAAAAACTGGAAGACTGCTATTTCAGTCAAAGGGATCCGTCAACGCCAGTTTCATGCCAGAAAAGTTACGACACGCGAGTTCTCTGTTATCAGAGAGGCGGTGTCACTGTTTCCACAATTCAGTTACGGGATGATGATATTGTTATTTCCCTTGAGTCATGGCTGGAACTGGCGAGAGCCAATGGTTGGTTTGTTGTTCGCAGAGATAAACTGGTGGAAAGGTTGATGCAGCTTTAAAAAAGTTCTTGCATTTTTGCACATAAACTGCTTCAATTACGGTAAGCTTCGCAAAGCTGTATCGCGAGGCGAATAGCAGACATGGACACTTGAAAGAACCCGCTTTATGCGGGTTTTTTTGTGCCTGAAAAATGGCACAGGGCGTTAAACGCGCTGGTGGTCAGATGAGTTTGCAGATGTGATGACATATGGTTATTATTCTGCCTCCGGCCCTTTAGCTCAGTTGGTCAGAGCGAGCGACTCATAATCGCCAGGTCGCTGGTTCAAGTCCAGCAAGGGCCACCAACCACCACTAGCTCATCCGGATAGAGCATCAACCTTCTAAGTTGACGGTGCGAGGTTCGAGTCCTCGGTGGTGGGCCAGCGCCGACTTAGCTCAGCAGGCAGAGCAACTGACTTGTAATCAGTAGGTCACCAGTTCGATTCCGGTAGTCGGCACCATATGCGGGCATCGTATAATGGCTATTACCTCAGCCTTCCAAGCTGATGATGCGGGTTCGATTCCCGCTGCCCGCTCCATGACCTTTCTTAAAGTACTCCAACCTACTGAATCCTAAGGGATACGGCTTTAAGCCTCCTTGCAGAGTTACTTACTGTAACCCACTGTGTAACCCTCTCAGGGCATGCAGACATATGATTCAGCTATCCAGTAGTCACAAACTTCCAGCAGTCTACTATCTCTACCAGCGTAACGGCGTCTACTACTTCCGTCTTAGGGTCAGACAATCAAACAATGATAGAATGACCTCAATATCATTACGGACCAAGGATAGACGCACCGCTATGGCTTACTCAAGGCACATAAAGGCAGCACTCAAGGCAATACACGCAGACAGACCCAACGCTACCTATGAGGAAATGAGGGAACACCTTAAGGACATCGCTGAGTGTGAACTGTCTATGGGCCGTTCAGATCTCTTTGAGCCTGACATGAGGGATATCTACCGGGACCAATACGGAGAACTTGGTGAGAGCCTTACCGATGCTCTGGCTAGTGAGCCGCTAAGCATTGACCAGCATCGTTACATCAATGAGGCCCTGAAGGTGCTAAAAGCCTGTATGAGGCGTATCGAAGCGGGAGACAGTCAGCCTCTGATAGATTACGTCGATCTTTTTAATGATATTGATAGGCAAGATAACCAAGCAGACTCTGTGTCCCTATCTGTTAATGCTCCAGAAGTAAAACCAGAAGTTACGCCTAGCATTACCATAGCGAGCCTCTTTGAACAATACGAAGCGGAGAACTATCAGAACTGGAAGCCTGCAACCTTAAGGGAAAACAAGGCGTCACACGCTGCGTTAATCGAAATATTCGACCATCTGGGTCTCAATGCAGACGCTAACAGGGCTGACATGCTTAGGGTCCGTGATGTGCTCCAGCAGTTACCTAGGAACCGTAAGCAGCGCTTCAAGGATGTCCCACTTGCTGACCTGTTGAGCCGTGAAGATAAGACAGATTGTCTGGATGTCGTTACCATCAACAACAAGTATCTTATTAAGATGGCTGCTGTCTTTAGGTGGGCTGTGCGCAATGACTTGATTAAAAAGAACATGACTGAGGGTCTGGAGCTTAAAGTCCCTCAGCGTAAAGCCTCAGGGGCCCGTAACGCCTTCTCTACGGAGCAGGTGGGGCAACTACTGGTCGCAGCTAAGGCATACTCTCAGAAGACCTCTGGTAAGCCGTATCATTATTATGTTACCGCCTTGGCTGCTATCACTGGGGCGAGACTCAATGAAATAGCCCAACTACAGGTCAAAGACGTCAGGACCACTGAGGCGGGAACCGTTTATATTCATATCAATGAAGACGATAGTAGTCTACCCGGTAAGAGCATCAAGAACGCTCATAGTGACCGCTGTGTGCCTCTGGTCGATGGGGCCTATGGTTTTATATTGGCTGACTTTATGGCGCTTGTAGAGACCCGTAGAGGCGCTGACGGTGATGACGCTATGGTGTTCGATGGTCTGCGTCTCATGAAGAACGGTTACGGTGAGCAGGTGAGTAAATGGTTTAATCGGACGTTGTTGCCTAAAGTCCTCGTAGACCGTAGCGGCTTAGCGTTTCACTCGTTTAGACATACAGTTGCGGCCCAGTTAAAACAACATGGGGTCGAGTTGGCGTATGCACAGGCGATCATGGGGCATAGTTCAGGGTCTATTACGTACGACCGTTATGCTAAAGAGGTCGAGGTTGATAGGCTGGTCAATGTGATGGCTGATGTTTATAAGGAGACCTAGAGGAGACCATAGTCTAGGATGACACTTACTACAGACCTGTGTGGTCATGTTTTTGACTCATAGTTTTCTCTACTTGTCAAGGGATAATTAATACGACTCACTATAGGGAGAAGGGACACAAAAAGTTTTCTCTTCTAGGATGACACTTACTACAGACCTGTGCGGTCATGTTTTTGACTCATAGTTTTCTCTGCTTGTCAAGGGGTAATTAATACGACTCACTATAGGGAGAAGGGACACAAAAAGTTTTCTCTTCTAGGATGACACTTACTACAGACCTGTG
>NZ_JBDYCV010000184.1:3205-3748 GCF_040495915.1 Shigella sp. FJ200513
GTGGTCATGTTTTTGACTCATGGTTTTCTCTACTTGTCAAGGATAATTAATACGACTCACTATAGGGAGAAGGGACACAAAAAGTTTTCTCTTCTAGGACAACTAACCGTAACTTATCGCATCCTTTCAGGGGCGGGATGACCAATTACAGACACCAAGCGTTCTACTTAAAGTGAATGCTTCCTGTGTGCTCTGGGTCAGTCGATAAGTGAATAGCAATAAGACACAATCATCTTAATTATGGTCTCTAGTCCCTACAGGGGCTTAACTTAAAGTTAACTTAAAGACACAATTAAAGATTAACTTATAGTATTACTTAAAGTTAACTTAAAGACACAATTAGAGATTAACTTTAAGTATTAAATAAAAGATTTAATTAAAGACCAATTAAAGATTAACTCTAAGGGAATACCTTAAGGGGTGATGATATTTATAATAATCAATCACCAAACCTATAGGTCTTCTCTTGAAGTGGCACACTGAATTTGGCCACCTGAACAGAGGTGATATGCTCACCTCAGAACAACACAGGTGCTCCAATGA
>NZ_JBDYCV010000185.1:0-3650 GCF_040495915.1 Shigella sp. FJ200513
TTTTCTGCTCATTATTAGCTCCTTCTGATGCCATTCTATTTCAGGAAGGAGTGTCCGTTAAACTCAGGCTACCTCAGGGCACTGGACAATGTGTTACAGGAGCTGGGGCGCGAACGCACGATTGCTATGAGCCTGCCGGAATTCGAGCAGTCACTGTTTATGGCAGCGCAACCCGACAATCTGCTACTGGCGACCGCGCCGCGCTACTGTCAGTACTACAATCAACTCCATCAACTGCCGTTGGTTGCTCTTCCTCTCCCGTTTGACGAAAGCCAGCAAAAAAAGCTGGAAGTTCCTTTTACCCTGCTGTGGCATAAACGGAACAGCCATAATCCGAAGATCGTCTGGTTACGGGAAACCATTAAAAACCTTTACGCGTCGATGGCATAACCGAATCGTATGAAACGCGACCCAATTTCACAATAAAATGTAAAAAAGTTGTAATAAGCTTGTCTGAATCGAACTTTTAGCCGCTTTAGTCTGTCCATCATTCCAGTAAATGATTACTCTTGTATTCATAATGGACCATTAAGCATGGAGCGAAAAATGGCGACTCACTTTGCCCGAGGGATTTTAACGGAAGGACATCTGATTTCTGTTCGTCTCCCCTCCCAGTGTCATCAAGAAGCCCGAAACATTCCCCCTCATCGTCAAAGCCGTTTTCTGGCGTCCAGAGGTTTACTCGCAGAACTGATGTTCATGCTGTATGGCATTGGCGAATTGCCGGAAATCGTCACCCTGCCGAAAGGTAAACCGGTTTTCAGTGATAAAAATTTGCCTTCGTTTTCTATTTCCTATGCCGGGAATATGGTTGGCGTGGCGTTAACAACCGAAGGTGAATGTGGCCTCGATATGGAACTACAGCGTGCGACGCGCGGGTTTCATAGCCCACACGCGCCCGATAACCACACCTTTTCCAGCAATGAATCGCTATGGATCAGTAAACAAAACGATCCTAACGAAGCGCGGGCGCAGCTCATTACGCTGCGCCGAAGCGTGCTAAAACTAACCGGTGATGTTTTGAATGACGATCCGCGCGATCTGCAGCTGCTGCCCATTGCCGGACGCCTGAAATGTGCTCATGTAAATCATGTAGAAGCGTTATGCGACGCGGAGGACGTGCTGGTGTGGTCCGTGGCGGTCACGCCCGCGATTGAAAAGCTCAGTGTCTGGGAGTTAGATGGCAAACACAGCTGGAAAAGCCTGCCGGATATTCACAGCCGCGCCAACAATCCTACCAGCCGGATGATGCGTTTTGCCCAGCTCTCTACCGTGAAGTCTTTTTCGCCAAATTGATAGACAACCACAGGAGTCATTATGTCTGAAAAATTGCAGGTGGTTACGTTACTGGGGAGCCTGCGCAAAGGCTCATTTAATGGCATGGTTGCACGTACCCTGCCGAAAATTGCTCCGGCGAGCATGGAAGTCAATGCGTTACCTTCCATTGCCGACATTCCCCTGTATGACGCTGACGTACAGCAGGAAGAAGGTTTTCCAGCAACGGTTGAAGCTCTGGCGGAACAGATCCGTCAGGCTGACGGTGTGGTGATCGTCACGCCGGAATATAACTACTCGGTACCGGGTGGGCTGAAAAATGCCATCGACTGGCTTTCCCGCCTGCCGGATCAACCGCTGGCCGGTAAACCGGTGTTGATTCAGACCAGCTCAATGGGCGTGATTGGCGGCGCGCGCTGTCAGTATCACCTGCGCCAGATTCTGGTTTTCCTCGATGCAATGGTGATGAACAAGCCGGAATTTATGGGCGGCGTGATTCAGAACAAAGTTGATCCGCAAACCGGAGAAGTGATTGATCAGGGTACGCTGGACCACCTGACCGGGCAATTGACCGCATTTGGTGAGTTTATTCAGCGAGTTAAGATCTAAATAAAAAACCCGCCAGTAATCATGCATGGCGGGTTTTTAATGCGCTATCGATTTTAATGAGCGTCGATAAATACAATCTTCAGGATAAACAGCAGCGCAACGATGATTACGCACGGGCTAAGGTCACGCAGACGCCCGGTACCAATCTTCATCACGCAGTAGGAGATAAAGCCCAGCGCAATACCTTCGGTAATCGAAAAGCTGAACGGCATCATCACGGCGGTAATAAACGCCGGAACAGATTCAGTAAGATCCTGCCAGTTCACGCGAGCAAGACTTGAGGTCATCAACACGCCAACGTAGATCAACGCGCCAGCTGCAGCGTAGTCTGGCACCATTCCCGCCAGCGGCGACAGAAAGATAACCAGCAGGAACAGCAGACCAACAACCACTGCCGTCAGACCGGTACGACCGCCAACCGATACGCCGGAAGAGGACTCAATATAAGCCGTAACGGAAGAAGTACCGATAAACGAACCGGTCACGGAAGAGATACTGTCGACATACAGCGCCTGCTTCATGCGCGGGAATTTCCCCTTCTCATCCGCCAGACCTGCTTTATCGGTCACGCCAATCAGCGTACCGGAGGAGTCAAACAAGTTGACCAACATGAAAGAGAAAATCACCCCTGCCAGCCCGAGGTTAAACGACCCGGCTAAATCTACATGACCCACAACTGTCATTACGCTCGGCGGCGCAGAAACGATGCCATTGTAGTGCACATCACCCAGCATCCAGCCCAGCAGCGTCGTCACCACGATAGAAACCAGCACCGCTGCGTGAATGTTGCGCGAGGCCAGAATAGCAATGATGAAAAAGCCGAGGATACCCAGAAGTACGCTGTGAGAAGTCAGATTACCGATGCTCACCAGCGTTTCCGAGTTAGCGACAATCACACCTGCGTTTTTCAGCCCCATCATGCCGATAAACAGGCCGATACCGCTGGTAATACCCACACGCAGACTTACCGGAATGTTAGCAATCATCCAGTAACGAACGCGGAAAATGGTCAAAAGAAGCAGTCCGACAGCGCCCCAGAAGATTGCGCCCATACCGATCTGCCACGGCAGCCCCATTGCCTGGACAACCACAAAAGCGAAAAAGGCGTTAAGCCCCATCGCAGGAGCCAGCGCCACCGGAAGGTTTGCAAACAATCCCATCATAATGCTACCGAAAGCAGCAATCAGACAGGTTGTTACGAAGACGGCACTGGTGTCCATGCCAGCAACGCCCAGAATTTGTGGGTTAACAAATACGATGTAGACCATCGTCAGGAAGGTGGTGAACCCGGCAATCACTTCAGTTCGTGCCGTAGTACCATGTTCGCGCAGTTTAAAAACACGTTCCAGCATCCTCTGACCAGAAGTCTGGGTGGTATGTTGATGACTCATTATCTATTTCCGAACAAGGAGGGAAAATCCGTCGCTATCGTATACCAAAATGCGACAATAGGCGCGTTTGTGAGAGACTTTTTTATTGGATTTACTTATACGGCAACGATTGCGTTGCGCAAATCGGCTCTACGAAAACGTTAAACTGATTAAAAAGGAAAGGCATGTCCCGGATAGAAGCGGTATTTTTCGACTGCGACGGTACGCTGGTCGACAGTGAAGTCATTTGCTCCCGCGCATATGTAACGATGTTTCAGGAATTTGGTATTACGCTCGATCCTGAAGAGGTATTCAAACGTTTCAGGTAATGACTCCAACTTACTGATAGTGTTTTATGTTCAGATAATGCCCGATGACCTTGTCATGCAGCTCCAC
>NZ_JBDYCV010000186.1:0-3570 GCF_040495915.1 Shigella sp. FJ200513
GGTGGAGCTGCATGACAAGGTCATCGGGCATTATCTGAACATAAAACACTATCAGTAAGTTGGAGTCATTACCGCCGGAACCTTCCCAAATACTGTTTACCGGCATCTCCCGGTAAAGCCGCGGCAGCTCGCTCTCCTCGCAATAACCAATGCCGCCCAGCACCTCCATCGCTTCGGCCACAAACGGCATACCTCGTTTGCAGATCACAAATTTTGCCGCAGGCGTAAATAAACGCGCCCACAGGGCTTCTTTGGCATCGGCACGCCGGTCCCACGCTCGCGCAAGACGAAACAGCAACGCCGTTTGCCCTTCAAGCTGAAGTGCCATGCGACTTAAGACATGACGCATAAGGGGCTGTTGGATCAATGGATTACCAAAAACATGGCGTTGATGTGCATGATAAATCGCCAGCGAAAATGCACGGCGCATCATGGCATGGCTACCCAGGGCGCAATCAAAACGCGTCATCCCCCCCATTTTCAGGATCAGACGAATTCCTTCCCCTTCCTGCCCCAATAACCAGCCAATGGCATCCTGAAACTCCACTTCGCAACTGGCGTTAGAGCGATTACCCAGCTTATCTTTCAGCCGCTCGAGGCGAATCGCGTTGCGTTGCCCGTCAGGCAAAAAGCGCGGCACAAAAAAGCAGGACAGACCGCCCGCGGTCTGCGCCAGCACCAGATGCGCATCGCTTTGCGGCACCGAGAAAAACCATTTATGCCCCACCAGCCGATAAGAGCCATCTTCCAAACGCTCTGCACGGGTGGTGTTGCTCATGACATCGGAACCGCCCTGCTTTTCCGTCATTCCCATGCCAATCAACAAACCGCGTTTTTGCCCACCTGGCAATAAGTGAGAATCGTAGCGATCGCTCAGCAGCGGCGTGGTCCAGTCCTGAAACGGCGTGGGTAACATCTGTAACAACAATGGCGTGGCGGCAAAGGTCATCGTTACTGGACATAACGACCCAGCCTCAACCTGCGCATGTAACATAAAACGCGCCGCGCGCGCCACAAATGCGCCGGAGCGAGCGTCTTCTTCCCAGGCAAGATTGTGCACCCGATTGGTACATAACGCCTGCATCAGCAGGTGCCATGCGGGATGGAAACGAACATCGTCCAGACGCCGCCCCTGGGCATCGTAGCGCAACAGTTCAGGCGGGTTTACATTCGCCAGCCGCCCCAGTTCAAGGGATTCAGCCGTTCCTAACTGCTGACCAATACTGGCTAGAAAATCGCTATCCCAGCCAGCACCTTCACGCGTTACCGCTTCGCAAAGCGCGCCATCAGACAGGTATAAGTTGCTGTTATTTAATGGTATAGGTTGATTAAAAATGGTGTGAGTTTGCCAGTGCACTGTGTCTCCCTCCATCAATGGCAGTCACCATTAGTATGGTCACTGCCATGGATTCATGACAGAAAGAGATTGCTAAAACATTCTTATCCAGCAATGTAATGCGGAACGAAACGTGAGGTGTCTTTGGTGATCAGTGTGTTATCTTCACGGATCCCCATTCCGCACGCTTCATCATCGACAATCCAGCTACCGATGAGTGTGTAGCTATCGCCAAATCGCGGCAGAGGTTGAAACGCCTGGTAGATCATCGGTTCATCGGCGTAATCACCATCAGCGTGGTCAACGACGTTATTCTGACCGTCGAAAATGGTGACGTTTCCGCCTTCGCGCGAGTAGATCGGTTTACGCACATAGCTTTCGCCAGCGGCAATCTGCGATTTTTCACCCTCAAACCAGGATGCAAGAAGGTTAGGATGACCAGGGAAGAAGCGCCAAAGCAGCGGCATTAGCCCTTTATTACTCAAGATACTTTTCCATAACGGCTCCACCCATTGCTCGCGACGCTTGCGCAGCAGCGGACCGTTATCGTCACGCATCATCCACTCCAGCGGATACAGCTTAAATGCACGCTGGATGACATTATCATCAAGATCGGTCAGTACGCCGCCGACGCCCAAACCGAGATCTTCAATGTAGATAAACCGCGACTCCTGCCCTGCCTGCTGGGCGCAGTCCTGCAAGTACAGCACGGTACTCCTGTCTTCATCGGTGTCCTGACAGCAGCAAAAATAAAACAGTTCCCGACTGTAAAGCTCACTAAAGCGCGAAATCAGGCGTTCCTGAATGGCGTTGTACTGATCGGCATCACGCGGAATAATGCCGCTGCGCCGGGCATCCTCCAGCCACAACCACTGGAAATAAGCCGACTCATACAACGAGGTCGGCGTATCGGCGTTGTACTCCAGCAGCTTCACCGGCGCATTGCCACACCAGGCAAAATCCATCCGGCCATACAGCGAAGGATCGCGTGCGCGCCAGCTTTCGGCGATCACATCCCAGTACAACGGCGGGATCGCCAGTTGCGTCAGGATCTCTTCGTCTTTAACCGCGCGATCCACCACCTCAAGGCACATCTGATGCAGTTCCGCAGTCGGTTTTTCGATCTGCTCTTCAATCTGGCGCAGAGTAAAACGGTAAGCCCGACTCTCGTCCCAATAGATTTCATTGTCGATGATATGAAAGTCGAAACCGTTGTTAGCGGCGATCTGGTCCAGATCCCGCCGCACAGGAACGTTGTGTCTCAGCATGATTAGCCTCCCCAATGCCCACGGGCGCTGGAAGAACGACCATAGCCGCCGCGCGAAACGGTCGACGCTTTTCTGGTGGTAAAGCCGCCTGAAGAGTAAGACTCTTTTTTGCCAGAACCGAAGCGCCAGGAGTAATCACCGGAAGTGTTGCGCCAGACGGGGCGGGAAGCAAATGAGGATCCGCCGCTGTTATAGACGAACGGCTCATCGCGATCTTTACGAATAACCCGGCTTAACAAAAATCCAGAAACGACCGGGATCCAACTCTGTTCAACATTGTCGTAGTAGCAATTTTCGTACTTAGACTGACAGTTCTGCTGAGTCATATTCTTTGGAACATCGGCATAAAATGCCGCTTTGGCGTTGTTCCAGCCACGCGCGCAAATGTCGGCATTATTACCGTCATCAATACAATCCTGCACTGTCGCGTAAAATGTTCCGTCGCCGTCGTTATCGACATCGCTACTATCGCTACAACCTTTCAATACGAAAAAAGCGGCACCGCCCATTAGCGCCAACGTTAAGTATTTTTGTGCGTAGCGATTGCGACGCGGTTCAAAAGGATTATTCGGTCTACCAATGCGACTGATCGCTCCGTGACCAATTTTACTGTTATTTCTTGATTTGCGTTTTCTGGCCATGATCGTCCATTACCATGTCATACAAGCTGCGTTAAAAATACCGCCAGCCAGCGCGGCGGTTCCCATAAACATTCCTGCTGCGGTATTGTGATTAATAATTTTTTCGCTTAATGCGGGCATATAAAGTCTGACACCAGCAAAAACGAGTAACTGAATCACCAGTGCAATCCCGCCCCAGGCGAAATAGTCTGGAATACTCACCGCATTGATTGCCGCACTGGATAATGGGATAACGTAACCTAACAATGTAGGTAATGACTCCAACTTACTGATAGTGTTTTATGTTCAGATAATGCCCGATGACCTTGTCATGCAGCTCCACCGA
>NZ_JBDYCV010000187.1:0-3568 GCF_040495915.1 Shigella sp. FJ200513
CCAGCAACGTCGGTTCGAGATGGCGCTCGATGACGCCAACTACCTCTGATAGTTGAGTCGATACTTCGGCGATCACCGCTTCCCTCATGATGTTTAACTCCTGAATTAAGCCGCGCCGCGAAGCGGTGTCGGCTTGAATGAATTGTTAGGCGTCATCCTGTGCTCCCGAGAACCAGTACCAGTACATCGCTGTTTCGTTCGAGACTTGAGGTCTAGTTTTATACGTGAACAGGTCAATGCCGCCGAGAGTAAAGCCACATTTTGCGTACAAATTGCAGGCAGGTACATTGTTCGTTTGTGTCTCTAATCGTATGCCAAGGAGCTGTCTGCTTAGTGCCCACTTTTTCGCAAATTCGATGAGACTGTGCGCGACTCCTTTGCCTCGGTGCGTGTGCGACACAACAATGTGTTCGATAGAGGCTAGATCGTTCCATGTTGAGTTGAGTTCAATCTTCCCGACAAGCTCTTGGTCGATGAATGCGCCATAGCAAGCAGAGTCTTCATCAGAGTCATCATCCGAGATGTAATCCTTCCGGTAGGGGCTCACACTTCTGGTAGATAGTTCAAAGCCTTGGTCGGATAGGTGCACATCGAACACTTCACGAACAATGAAATGGTTCTCAGCATCCAATGTTTCCGCCACCTGCTCAGGGATCACCGAAATCTTCATATGACGCCTAACGCCTGGCACAGCGGATCGCAAACCTGGCGCGGCTTTTGGTACAAAAGGCGTGACAGGTTTGCGAATCCGTTGCTGCCACTTGTTAACCCTTTTGCCAGATTTGGTAACTATAATTTATGTTAGAGGCGAAGTCTTGGGTAAAAACTGGCCTAAAATTGCTGGGGATTTCAGGAAAGTAAACATCACCTTCCGGCTCGATGTCTATTGTAGATATATGTAGTGTATCTACTTGATCGATCAGGCTTTTGTATATCTCCCCACCACCTGAAACAATGACATGATCCGTTATTTTCTTTAGGTTGGTTAAAGCATCTTTAATTGATGGAAAGATCAATACGTTCTCATTGTCAGATGTAAAACTTGAACGTGTTACGACCGCATACTTTCGGTTGGGTAATGCTCCCATTGATTCAAAAGTCTTGCGTCCAACCAACAGCCATTGGTTATAGGTAATAGCTTTAAACAGGAGCTGTTCACCTTTGGCACTCCATGGAATATCAGGGCCATTCCCGATAACTCCATTCTTCGATATAGCTACCATTAGTGATAGTTTCACAATTCTTCCTCAGAGGTTAACATTTTATTAGTAAGCATGCTCGTTTTGTCACCCGCTGATGCTTACCGTTAATTAATATAATCACTTGTATTAAATAGACTTTCTTTAAAAATACAAGACACTCTGTTATTACAAATCGTGCATGCCGTCTATCCTGCTTGCACGATGCACATTATCTCACCCAAAGAACTCATAACATTTTAATTTATTTAGCATTAAATTAAAACTCTACCGGTAAACAAGCATCTCTAGGCGTAAAAAACAGGCACTTTTTTAAATCCCAGCTAGAATAGGCTGTATAGGCAGACAGTTGCAAGACAAGGAGCGTTTTATGTCTAACAGTCCATTTTTAAATTCTATACGCACGGATATGCGACAAAAAGGTTATGCGCTGAAAACTGAAAAAACTTACCTGCACTGGATTAAGCGTTTTATTCTGTTTCACAAAAAACGTCATCCTCAGACCATGGGCAGTGAAGAGGTCAGGCTGTTTTTATCCAGCTTAGCAAACAGCAGACATGTAGCCATAAACACGCAGAAAATCGCTTTAAATGCCCTAGCTTTTTTGTACAACAGGTTTTTACAACAGCCGTTGGGCGATATTGATTATATCCCTGCAAGCAAGCCTAGACGGCTACCCTCTGTTATCTCTGCAAATGAAGTGCAACGCATTTTGCAGGTTATGGATACTCGCAACCAAGTTATTTTTACGCTGCTGTATGGTGCAGGTTTGCGCATTAATGAATGCTTGCGTTTGCGGGTTAAAGATTTTGATTTTGATAATGGCTGCATCACTGTGCATGACGGTAAGGGTGGGAAAAGCAGAAACAGCCTACTGCCCACGCGCCTAATCCCAGCAATAAAATAACTCATTGAGCAAGCGCGGCTTATTCAGCAAGACGACAACTTACAAGGCGTAGGGCCATCGCTGCCTTTTGCTTTAGATCACAAATACCCTTCTGCTTATCGACAAGCGGCGTGGATGTTTGTCTTTCCCTCCAGCACGCTCTGCAACCACCCGTATAACGGCAAATTATGCCGCCATCATCTGCATGACTCCGTTGCGCGAAAGGCATTGAAGGCAGCCGTACAAAAAGCAGGCATCGTTAGCAAGCGTGTCACTTGTCATACATTTCGTCACTCGTTTGCTACGCATCTATTACAAGCGGGGCGTGATATTCGCACTGTGCAAGAACTCTTAGGGCATAACGATGTTAAGACCACGCAAATCTATACGCATGTGTTGGGTCAGCATTTTGCCGGCACCACCAGTCCTGCGGATGGACTGATGCTACTTATCAATCAGTAAAAGTAGATAAATATCTTTATGTAGCCCTGAGTAGCCCCTGATACTTTTTATGGTGAAAAAGATAAACAATCATAGAGGGGATAAATATGAGCCAGTTCTACCATTGTTCAGATAAGTTTAAGCAAGATACTGTCAATCACAGTGACCATTCATGGTCATTACACTTCCTCCAGTTGCCAGACAATGCCTAACATAAAAACGCAAAAGCCCAAAAGTCAGAGCTTAGGTGTTCTAGGCGTTTTCTAAGCGCTGAAGAAATACGTCTTACCGTAGATTGCGTGCGTTTCTGAAGCACATTTTCCTTATACATGGCTTTATCCCAGGCAGCTTCATCAAGCTCTTGGAGTAACAAGCCAGTAATAATGCGACACTCTCGGGTTTGTAGCGAGCCGCTGGTGAGATCGGAGTTATAGCGGAAAGGGGTCATTTGTAATTATTTGTGGGTGGAGGATAGTTAACTTATTATTGTAGTTGGAAGAGGCTGCTTTCCAAACATTAGCACCTCGTAATGCTTGTTACTGTATATTAATTTATGCTCTTAGCGCATGTTAATGGGCTATTACAATGCATAATGTCCACATCAAGATAACTGTGGCTTAACACCTGTACAAGCGAAAAAAATCAATCACCTGTCCGGAAATACGGGATCACTGTAAAGTGTTGGTGAGGCAGTCTAGGAGGGGGATTTAATTTGGGATACTGATGAAAGGATTATGATCAGTTGGATATAGGATCGTACTAAGCTGAGCGGCAGGTTAGCTAGATTAGTTAACCAGATAAGTGAAATCTAGTTCCAAACTATTTTGTCATTTTTAATTTTCGTATTAGCTTACGACGCTACACCCAGTTCCCATCTATTTTGTCACTCTTCCCTAAATAATCCTTAAAAACTCCATTTCCACCCCTCCCAGTTCCCAACTATTTTGTCCGCCCACAGCTGCCGACCGGTGTAATGCCGATCAGTTAAGGATCAGTTGACCGATCCAGTGGCTGTGTAAGAATCCGGAAACGCTCACTTGTT
>NZ_JBDYCV010000188.1:0-3540 GCF_040495915.1 Shigella sp. FJ200513
CCTGTGTGGTACGCCGTCTGCGTTTCTCCGGCCCTAAGACATCAATAATCTGTTCTCCAATGACAAGTCTAAAAACTGGTATTAAGACTATCACTTAAATAAGTGATACTGGTTGTCTGGAGATTCAGGGGGCCAGTCTAGCAGCTGCTCTACGGTCATATTTTTAATTGCGCTCCGGTTTACAAGAGCCCACCCCTGTTTTTCCAGATAAAACTGGAAAGTATCCAGGGTACAGACCAGTGCACCGTCAGGAACAGTTTCGGTGAATCTGATATTGCCGTGTTCGTCGAAGTGCACAACCAGAGTGCGACCGTTACCCGGAATCATCTTGTCAGCGGACGGGGTATTATTCTGGTGCAGTTCTGCCTCCATGCGGTCGAACATCAGCGATGTAGGCCTCTTTGAATGCAGCGGCTTTTTTCCCAGTGAAGCCCATCACCAGGAAAACGAAGCCGTTTTTGGTGATTTGGTACATTGGGCGTTTTTCGCCTTTGGTGTCGGTGTAGGTGACGTCCTCAAAATTGAGGGCGTTAAATTCAGGTGAGCATTCAGTATTTGCGATGGCACGTAACACATTGTCGTGTCGTTTGTGGAAGAACTCTGCAACCGCAACAGACGTAGTGACAGCGCGACCGTTTTCGATGGTTACGTCAGGGTGAGAAAGGGCAGGGATAGTAGCCATGATGGCATCCTCGAGTGATAAGTTAATTAACTCACCACCGAGGTTTTCCACGACCATAAGGGTGGTGAGACGTACAGGGGTGGAAATACCGGTCACTCGAGAACCCGGCCAGTCTTGCGACTGCCCTGCACATCCCACCATAATTTGAATGGAGCTGTGCATTACGCATAAAAAAACCGCTTCAGCGCGGCTATGCGCTCGAGTAACGTTCGGGTTTCCACGCCCGGCCCCCGTTTTATGAGGTGCAGATGCACTATAATTCCACCCGTTCTGGTTTTCAATAGCTACATTCAACATTTTCTCTTACCTTTCATCACCGAAGTGAACTTTGTTGATGCGGTGCCTGGTGCCTCCAGGTGACGTTAACCAGTTAACAATTAACGCCGGATACAGGGAAACCCATAACCACCCGATACGTGGGAACTAATCGCTTTTTAACTGTTCCGCGTGCGCTCAGCCGCATTCACCGCATCACAAAATTCACTTTAAAAAGGGCGGACATCAGCCAGCAATGAAACTGATGCCGCCAAAGGTACCAATCAACATGGAGTGTTGTGGCGTGGTTGTCACTTAAGCGTATGGTCAACCTGACAACCCGGTGTCCTCAACGGGGAAGGAATAACTCCGCCATACTTACCGCCGCGTCATTTCGCGTTGTGTGCCTGCTTTTAACTACGTCAGGCGAGGTGGTTCCTGTTATTCCCCAACAACAAGAAATTTGTATAATCTGAATACCCCAACAATAAGAAGAGTGAGCAAGTGATGTATTAGCGATGTCAGCTCTCAAAGAGACTGCATCAATGTTAAAATTATTCAATGAAGCAAAAACTCAGGCTGAGGTTGATCGCGCTGTGTCTGAAATAAACTCTAAGTTGTCAAGCATTCAGCTTGAATATTTGTCATCTCATTGATGAGCTGACAATCTCTAAAAGCAATGAGGCTGCGCTCAAAGCAAAACTCACGGAGATAGAAAAGTTTAAGTTCCAAAGTGAAGACTGCGAACCTCGCTAATTGATTACTGGAACGATTGTGTATGCCAGACAGTGCAATACTAGCTCTGGCAAGATTACCATGTATTTTTGTCCAGAATGTTTTGCGAAGAGAGCAATATCTATATTGCAACCTTTCCCTATCGAGGAAGGCGATAAATATACGAAAACTCAATGCCCCTCCTGTAAAAATGAGTATCTCATGGACTACAATTTCAATAATGATTTTTGAGTCACGGTATTCAGATTTTTAAAGAACATGCCGGATACTCACCCGTGTCCGGCGCACGCACTCCACCTCACCCGTGGAGAACTCCTTAATTACCAACCTTGGCTTCGTTGGTTAGCCATTAACGCTGGTATGTAATCATTCTGGCAATGCTTAATTTGAAGTGGCACACTGAATTTGGCCACCTGAACAGAGGTGATATGCTCACCTCAGAACAACAGTAAGCGCCCCATCAGCGACGTCTTGTGAAAATTGTCCTGTCTGGCAACAATCGCGCCCATCTATATTGATGGACACGAACGATGAATTCCCAGACAACAAAAGATATTCCCTGCTTCCGTTCTTATTTGCCTGATGCCCTGCGTTTAAGATTTGAAGATAAACTGACCATCCGGGCCATCGCTCAGCGTCTGGGTCTCAGTCATTCCACAATACATACGCTTTTTCAGCGATTTCTTGCATCCGGTATCGCATGGCCATTGCCCGATTCAGTTTCATTCGCTCAACTTGACGCCATCCTTTATGCCAACAGAAAGAAGGAATTAACAGAGCCTCAAATCAGAGAAGGCTCATGGCGAAAAGAACGGCGAACCAGCTATAGCCGTGAATTTAAGGTCCGTCTGGCTAAGCAGGCGTTACAGCCTGGGGCTGTTGTTGCCCGGATCGCCAGAGAACACGATATCAGGGATTTCAGTGCCCAGTACTCCCACCGGAACGTATATAGCATCCCCACAATTTTTCATTACGGGATGTTCAGAGCATTCATTACCGGGGTCATATTGCGCCCTGTCCGGGGTGCCGGATGCTCATGTCTCTGGCGCAATGCCCGGGCTTTTTATTCGCACATCGTGAGGAATGCACCGTGGAAATTAAAAAAATCATTAATCCCCGTTATACCGAAAGTGGCGCAGTAGACTGTGACGTTTTTTTTGACGACAGGGACCAGGCAGTCCCCTACACAGCCACCGCTGATGATGTCGCACCGACGGGTCAGCAAATCTGGCAGGAACTGCAAAGTGGCAAATGGGGTGAGATAGCCCCATTCACTGTGACACCAGAAATGCTGGAAGCGGCCAGAGAGGCCAGACGTCAGGAAATTGAAGCATGGCGCACAGAACAGGAGGCGAAGCCGTTCACGTTTGAATGGAACGGTCGTATCTGGAATGCTGGTCCCGACTCACTGGGCCGCCTGTCCCCGGTAGTCATGCTGGCAAAATCTGTCACAGCACAAACACATATGGCGTGGAGCGATGCCGATAATCAGCAGGTGAAACTGTCGATGCCGGAACTGGAAGAACTGGCGGCAGCAATGGTGCAGGCGCAGGTCGATCGCAACGATGAGATTTATCGCCGTCAGCGTGAAATGAAAGAGGAGCTGAGCGGTCTGGATGATTTGGCTTCAATTCGGGCGTTTGACGTTGAGTAATGAATAAGCCGCAACTGGCGGAATCACAGAAGACCGCTTTGCTTACCGAAGCGGAGTCTGTCATCCGGCCGCCGGGGCGTGCTGTCAGGCTGAACAGGGAAACGGATGAATCCGGGGAGGCCCGGGGGCGGGCCTCTGTTTTTCCGGAGTCAGTCCGGTCTGTGGTTTATGCGATGTGATTATGAATGGTGCAGTTGTGAGCCGTTTTCAGGCA
>NZ_JBDYCV010000189.1:0-3480 GCF_040495915.1 Shigella sp. FJ200513
CTTCAGGGAAAAATATCATCAGATGGCTGCTTAAAAAAGAACAAATGGTAGTGTCCGCTATTGCCAGTACACCTCACAACGCCATCCTGACAAGCGTTTTATCTTCAACGGGAATGAGATATGGAAACGTGGAGAATCAACCACAGAGTATACCCGCGCACACCAGCGAACAATCAGACGACTGCGCAGACTCATCGCCAGGAAACAGTATACAGAAAAATGGTTCAGAAAATATGACACATGGAGCGCCGGATATTACGAACTGATGGCAACAAAACCATTCTGACGTAAACGAAATTAACCATGACGCAATTAAATAAGGCAAGCCGAATACATCAGGAGGACCATGAACATTTATTTCAGAATAGTTATATCACTGGCAATTATCGCATGTATTTACGGATTAATCGTTCCGGCCCTCATATCAATGAAGGATACGGTAGCAGTGATTTCTGGCTTTGCTCTGGCGTGTCTGACCCCGCCCTGCATTTATGCCATTTATAAGGGTCTTTCTTTTTCTAAGGATAAAAGATGAAAAAAGTTATTCCTGCTTTAGCCCTTGTTCTGCTGACCACCGGACTTGTCGGTTGCGATCGCGTTGAGCCTGGTAATGTTGGCATCAAGGTAAACAAACTGGGCGACGATAAAGGCGTCGGAGAAGTGGTCGGTGTTGGGCGCTACTGGACGGGATGGAACACTGAGGTTTACATCTTCCCGACCTTCAAACAAATGAAGACCTACGATGAGCCATTCAGCTTCCAGATGAGTGACGGTACAACCATCGGCTATCACATCGGCGTGGCCTACAAAGTTGATCCATCCAAAGTTACCACAGTCTTTCAGACCTACCGCAAAGGCGTGGACGACATTACCGACACCGACCTGCGCCAGAAGATAGCCGACGCACTCAACCGACTGGCCAGCAAAATGACCACCGACAAATTTATCGACGGCGGCAAGTCTGAGCTGCTGGATGCAGCTCTTAAAGACATTCAGGAAGAAATGACGCCCATCGGTATTCAGGTAATGAGCCTCTCATATGTGGGTAAGCCGGAGTACCCGCCTACTGTTATCGACAGCATTAATGCCAAAGTCACGGCGAACCAGAAAACCCTGCAATGCGAGCAGGAAGTAAAACAGCGCGAAGCGGAAGCCAACATGTTGCGCGCGGAAGCTGCCGGACAGGCAGATGCGATTCGCACAAAAGCCCAGGCCGAAGCCGATGCTATTCGTTTACGCGGTGAAGCTCTGCGCCAGAACCCAAACGTTATGGAGCTGGAAGCCATCAACAAGTGGAACGGTACACTGCCGCAATACATGACCAGCGGTGCCAACACACCATTTATTCAGGTTAAGTAATACATATGCCCGGTATTACACGCCGGGCTGTCTGGAGATAAAAATGAATACTGTAACCATCAACAACAAACAGTTTCCGGTAATCGAATATCGCGGTCAGCGTGTTGTGACGCTGGCGATGATTGATGAAGTCCACCAGCGACCGGAAGGAACCGCGCGTGCAGCATTCAACCGAAACCGTGAGCATTTCATCAGCGGTGTGGATTATGCCGAATTAGGTGCGGACGTAATACGTACGGACCTCCCGGAAGGAACATTCTCTAAATTTGCACCATCGGGGATTGTACTTTTTGAATCAGGTTACCTGATGTTGACGAAGCCATTCAATGACGCCCTTGCCTGGCAGGTTCAGCGCGAACTGGTTAACAGCTACTTCCGCACTCGCACACCGCTAACGGAAATCGAGATGATCGCTGCGATAGCCGCCGACGCTGTTCGTCAACAGAAGCGCCTGAATCATGTGGAAGAACAGCTCGAAACAGTCACAGAAGCGGTGGAAACCATCAAACGCGGAAATATGCGCGCCGGATATGTCGGTTACCGCCAGGTGGTAGCCAAAAGTGGAATGAGTGACACCAAGTGTCGGAATCTGGTGAACGCATATCAAATTCCTACAGACACCCACGAATTCATGACTCCGGACGGTCTGTTGTCTCGCAGGGCTATCGTCGAGCTTGAGCCATTTATGGCGGCGTTCCACCAAATGATGTCAGAGGCTGACCCACGCGGCACACGCTGGTATCACCCGAAGATGGGGCTTTTCCAGGTGATCGGATGGGAGGATAAAGCATGATCATCCAGTCAAAACTTATTCGCGCCGCTCTGGTGTGCGCTGCTAAAAACGACGTTCGTTATTACCTGAACGGTCTTCACATCACGCCGAAACATATTGAGGCAACCAATGGTTCCGTGGCACTGCGCATGGCTCACGGCATCCGGACGAAGAAAAACATCATTGTCCAGTTCGAAGGGGGCGTCCCGGCCAAAGCCGAAACGACAGAGCTGATTTTTAGTAAAGAGCCGATCGCTGTTCATCGCGACCAGTTTCAGCGACGACTGTCCATTACCGGCATTAAACTGGTGGACGGTTGTTTTCCGGATTTGGATCGCATCATTCCGAAAAAGTTTGACCGCTGTACTCACCCGGTGCTCCAGGCGGGTTACCTGAGTTATCCAGAGAAGATGTTTGGTCGTGAGCGTAAATTTATTCCCGTCCAGTTACGTCCCTCCGGTGACGGGCAAGCGGTCAGAATTCAGTTTGATTCCATCATCAACTCAATGTATGGCAATCCTGAATTTGTTGTGATGCCTTGTCGTGATCATGGCGATTTCAACGTGGCTCAGGAGCATCCGGAATGAAAATCGAATACCAGGACGCCGCAGGAGGTGAATCAATGAGCTGGCCTGATGCAATCGTAACTCTGGGGATGGTATTCGCAGTAGCGTTTGTTGTGTACTCGATTTGTCGATGGGGATAACCACATGTTCGCTTTGATTCAACGCGGGCAGATATACACAGACAGAGCCGGATACCCAGTAGAAATTACTCGCAGTACTGAGCACTCAGTGTTCTTTCGGAGGATGGACGGACGTACCGGGCGAGTACGCATCGGTGAATTCAGTAGCCTGTTCGAGCATATTGACCACCTGGAATATCACAAGATTCTGGCTGAAACAGAACAAGAAAAGCACCTGAAGAAATTACGCGCAATGCAAAGGAAGTAAAAAATGAATAAAGCGTTTGAGCTATGGGTCCACCAGCGTTACGGCAACCACTACGACCTGACGCGAGATGTTGACGGTTTCTACTGTCGTGAAATTGTGAAACGAATGTTTGAGGTCTGGTGCCACTGCCGTGGGCTGAGTGTTGTGTGAGGTAATGCATGGGCAATGTGATTCAACTGGCTCCCAATGAATGGGTTTGTGAAAGCGTTCTAATCGCAATTACCGGGCTCAAACCAGGCACAATTCTTCGGACCCGGAAAGAATGCTGGATGGTTGGAAGAGAGTATATTCACGTATCACCAGACGGTAATCCAAAGCCTTCTGAAGTGGTCAACAAAAACTGGCCACCGAGTTAGAGTTTTTCCAGTATCGATTTTCCGATTCGTTTGGGGGTAA
>NZ_JBDYCV010000190.1:0-3346 GCF_040495915.1 Shigella sp. FJ200513
GGTTACCCCCAAACGAATCGGAAAATCGATACTGGAAAAACTCTAACTCGGTGGCCAGTTTTTGTTGACCACTTCAGCATGAACGGTTAAAAGGGAAAGGGGTAATAGTGGATATGGCGAGCTTATTTAAACAAGCAGGTTAGCCATGAGAAACTTTCCTGTTCCGTACTCGAATGAGCTGATTTATAGCACTATTGCACGGGCAGGCGTTTATCAAGGGATTGTTAGTCCTAAGCAGCTGTTGGATGAGGTGTATGGCAACCGCAAGGTGGTCGCTACCTTAGGTCTGCCCTCGCATTTAGGTGTGATAGCAAGACATCTACATCAAACAGGACGTTACGCTGTTCAGCAGCTTATTTATGAGCATACCTTATTCCCTTTATATGCTCCGTTTGTAGGCAAGGAGCGCCGAGACGAAGCTATTCGGTTAATGGAGTACCAAGCGCAAGGTGCGGTGCATTTAATGCTAGGAGTCGCTGCTTCTAGAGTTAAGAGCGATAACCGCTTTAGATACTGCCCTGATTGCGTTGCTCTTCAGCTAAATAGGTATGGGGAAGCCTTTTGGCAACGAGATTGGTATTTGCCCGCTTTGCCATATTGTCCAAAACACGGTGCTTTAGTCTTCTTTGATAGAGCTGTAGATGATCACCGACATCAATTTTGGGCTTTGGGTCATACTGAGCTGCTTTCAGACTACCCCAAAGACTCCCTATCTCAATTAACAGCACTAGCTGCTTATATAGCCCCTCTGTTAGATGCTCCACGAGCGCAAGAGCTTTCCCCAAGCCTTGAGCAGTGGACGCTGTTTTATCAGCGCTTAGCGCAGGATCTAGGGCTAACCAAAAGCAAGCACATTCGTCATGACTTGGTGGCGGAGAGAGTGAGGCAGACTTTTAGTGATGAGGCACTAGAGAAACTGGATTTAAAGTTGGCAGAGAACAAGGACACGTGTTGGCTGAAAAGTATATTCCGTAAGCATAGAAAAGCCTTTAGTTATTTACAGCATAGTATTGTGTGGCAAGCCTTATTGCCAAAACTAACGGTTATAGAAGCGCTACAGCAGGCAAGTGCTCTTACTGAGCACTCTATAACGACAAGACCTGTTAGCCAGTCTGTGCAACCTAACTCTGAAGATTTATCTGTTAAGCATAAAGACTGGCAGCAACTAGTGCATAAATACCAAGGAATTAAGGCGGCAAGACAGTCTTTAGAGGGTGGGGTGCTATACGCTTGGCTTTACCGACATGACAGGGATTGGCTAGTTCACTGGAATCAACAGCATCAACAAGAGCGTCTGGCACCCGCCCCTAGAGTTGATTGGAACCAAAGAGATCGAATTGCTGTACGACAACTATTAAGAATCATAAAGCGTCTAGATAGTAGCCTTGATCACCCAAGAGCGACATCGAGCTGGCTGTTAAAGCAAACTCCTAACGGAACCTCTCTTGCAAAAAATCTACAGAAACTGCCTTTGGTAGCGCTTTGCTTAAAGCGTTACTCAGAGAGTGTGGAAGATTATCAAATTAGACGGATTAGCCAAGCTTTTATTAAGCTTAAACAGGAAGATGTTGAGCTTAGGCGCTGGCGATTATTAAGAAGTGCAACGTTATCTAAAGAGCGGATAACTGAGGAAGCACAAAGATTCTTGGAAATGGTTTATGGGGAAGAGTGAGTGGTTAGGCTAGCTACATTTAATGACAATGTGCAGGTTGTACATATTGGTCATTTATTCCGTAACTCGGGTCATAAGGAGTGGCGTATTTTTGTTTGGTTTAATCCAATGCAAGAACGGAAATGGACTCGATTTACTCATTTGCCTTTATTAAGTCGAGCTAAGGTGGTTAACAGTACAACAAAGCAAATAAATAAGGCGGATCGTGTGATTGAGTTTGAAGCATCGGATCTTCAACGAGCCAAAATAATCGATTTTCCTAATCTCTCGTCCTTTGCTTCCGTACGCAACAAGGATGGAGCGCAGAGTTCATTTATTTACGAAGCTGAAACACCATATAGCAAGACTCGTTATCACATCCCACAGTTAGAGCTAGCTCGGTCATTATTTTTAATTAACTCCTATTTCTGTCGAAGCTGTTTGAGCAGTACCGCTTTACAGCAAGAGTTCGACGTTCAGTATGAGGTTGAGCGAGATCATTTAGAGATAAGGATCTTACCCAGTTCATCGTTTCCTAAAGGGGCGTTAGAGCTGTCGGCCGTAGTGCAGCTTTTGGTTTGGTTGTTTTCGGATCAAGATGTTATGGATTCGTATGAAAGTATTTTTAGGCACTATCAACAAAATAGAGAAATTAAGAACGGCGTTGAAAGCTGGTGCTTTAGCTTTGACCCTCCGCCCATGCAGGGTTGGAAATTACATGTAAAAGGACGTTCTTCTAACGAGGATAAGGATTATTTAGTTGAGGAAATAGTAGGTTTAGAAATCAACGCTATGCTTCCTAGCACAACAGCTATTAGCCATGCCTCTTTTCAGGAAAAGGAGGCAGGTGATGGTAGTACGCAGCACATAGCGGTTTCAACAGAGTCAGTTGTTGATGATGAGCATCTACAGTTGGACGATGAGGAAACAGCCAATATAGACACAGACACACGAGTCATAGAGGCTGAGCCGACATGGATAAGTTTTAGTAGACCTAGTCGAATTGAAAAATCTCGCAGGGCAAGAAAAAGTAGCCAAACTATTTTAGAAAAAGAAGAAGCAACAACAAGTGAAAATAGTAATTTGGTTAGTACTGATGAGCCACACTTAGGTGGTGTCCTAGCAGCGGCAGATGTGGGTGGGAAGCAGGATGCAACCAATTACAACTCTATTTTTGCTAATCGATTTGCTGCTTTTGATGAGCTACTTTCAATTCTAAAAACTAAATTTGCATGTCGGGTGCTTTTTGAAGAAACCTTGGTTTTGCCAAAAGTTGGGCGTAGCCGATTACATCTGTGTAAAGATGGCTCACCAAGAGTGATTAAAGCCGTTGGGGTGCAACGTAATGGCAGTGAATTTGTATTGCTAGAGGTGGATGCATCGGATGGGGTGAAAATGCTTTCTACCAAAGTGTTGAGTGGCGTTGATAGCGAAACATGGCGGAATGATTTTGAAAAGATACGGCGTGGAGTGGTGAAGAGCTCATTGAATTGGCCAAATAGTTTGTTTGATCAATTATATGGACAAGACGGGCATAGAGGGGTGAATCATCCAAAGGGGTTGGGGGAGCTGCAAGTATCGAGAGAGGATATGGAAGGGTGGGCTGAGAGAGTGGTTAGTGAAGTGGTCAACAAAAACTGGCCACCGAGTTAGAGTTTTTCCAGTATCGATTTTCCGATTCGTTTGGGGGTAACC
>NZ_JBDYCV010000191.1:0-3301 GCF_040495915.1 Shigella sp. FJ200513
GCTGATAGAAACAGAAGCCACTGGAGCACCTCAAAAACACCATCATACACTAAATCAGTAAGTTGGCAGCATCACCCTCTCAGTGCATTGCCTCCAATTCCCATAATTTATTACGCCGATAATAACTTGGTGTAACCTTAAAAATGTACTTAAATCGACGTGTAAAAGATTGTTGGGAATCAAATTGATATTTTAATGCGATCTCAAGGATAGTTTTTTTCGTCAACCTCAACTCAACAGCCGCTTTCGTCAAACGACGAGCACGAATATAGCTAGCCAGTGTGACCCCTGTTACTTTTTTGAACAGCCGCTGAAAATACCACTTGGTATAACCCGCTTTATTCGCCACATCATCAAGCAGTAAAGACTGATCTAAATTATGTTCAATCCATAATAGAACATCTTTGATAACCGTTGTATGAAACTGCTTATCATCATATCTTAATTGGATGTTATTAGCTTTATTTTGATAGCGAGAATGCTGTTCAATATACATAAAATAACCTAAATGTTCTTAAGATTGTCACGACCACATCATCATGATACCATAAACATACTGACGGTATGTTATTTTAAATCTATCATGGAAAATAAAAATCATCAACAAGAAAATTTTAAGAGTACCTATCAATCACTGGTTAACTCAGCACGAATATTGTTTGTTGAAAAAGGCTATCAAGCTGTTTCAATAGATGAGATCTCGGGAAAAGCGTTGGTGACCAAAGGTGCCTTTTATCATCACTTTAAAAATAAAAAACAATTACTCAGTGCCTGTTATAAGCAGCAATTAATTATGATTGATGCCTACATCACAACAAAAACTGATTTAACAAATGGTTGGTCTGCCTTAGAAAGTATATTTGAACATTATCTTGATTATATTATTGATAATAATAAAAACCTTATCCCTATCCAAGAAGTGATGCCTATCATTGGTTGGAATGAACTTGAAAAAATTAGCCTTGAATACATTACTGGTAAGGTAAACGCCATTGTCAGCAAATTGATCCAAGAGAACCAACTTAAAGCTTATGATGATGATGTGCTTAAAAACTTACTCAATGGCTGGTTTATGCATATCGCAATACATGCGAAAAACCTAAAAGAGCTTGCCGATAAAAAAGGCCAATTTATTGCTATTTACCGCGGCTTTTTATTGAGCTTGAAAGATAAATAAAATAGATAGGTTTTATTTGAAGCTAAATCTTCTTTATCGTAAAAAATGCCCTCTTGGGTTATCAAGAGGGTCATTATATTTCGCGGAATAACATCATTTGGTGACGAAATAACTAAGCACTTGTCTCCTGTTTACTCCCCTGAGCTTGAGGGGTTAACATGAAGGTCATCGATAGCAGGATAATAATACAGTAAAACGCTAAACCAATAATCCAAATCCAGCCATCCCAAATTGGTAGTGAATGATTATAAATAACAGCAAACAGTAATGGGCCAATAACACCGGTTGCATTGGTAAGGCTCACCAATAATCCCTGTAAAGCACCTTGCTGATGACTCTTTGTTTGGATAGACATCACTCCCTGTAATGCAGGTAAAGCGATCCCACCACCAGCCAATAAAATTAAAACAGGGAAAACTAACCAACCTTCAGATATAAACGCTAAAAAGGCAAATGCACTACTATCTGCAATAAATCCGAGCAGTACTGCCGTTTTTTCGCCCCATTTAGTGGCTATTCTTCCTGCCACAAAGGCTTGGAATACTGAGTGTAAAAGACCAAGACCCGCTAATGAAAAGCCAACCATCATGCTATTCCATCCAAAACGATTTTCGGTAAATAGCACCCACACCGTTGCGGGAATTTGGCCTATCAATTGCGCTGAAAAATAAATAATCAACAAAATGGGCATCGTTTTAAATAAAGTGATGTATACCGAATTCGATTGCGTCTCAACCCCTACTTCGGTATCTGTATTATCACGTGTATTTTTGGTTTCACGGAACCAAAACATAACCACAAGGAAAGCGACAATATTTAGCAACGCAGCGATAAAAAAGGGACTATGCGGTGAAATCTCTCCTGCAAAACCACCAATAATAGGCCCCGCTATTAAACCAAGCCCAAAACTTGCCCCTAACCAACCGAACCACTTCACGCGTTGAGAAGCTGAGGTGGTATCGGCAATGACCGATGCCGCGACAGCCCCAGTAGCTCCTGTGATCCCTGAAAGCAAACGGCCTAAATACAGCATCCAAAGCGCACTTGAAAAAGCCAGCAATAAGTAATCCAGCGATGCGCCTATTAATGACAACAACAGCACTGGGCGCCGACCAAATCGGTCAGACATTTTTCCAAGCCAAGGAGCAAAGATAACCTGCATTAACGCATAAAGTGCAAGCAATACGCCAAAGTGGTTAGCGATATCTTCCGAAGCAATAAATTCACGTAATAACGTTGGCAAGACTGGCATGATAAGGCCAATCCCCATGGCATCGAGTAACGTAATTACCAATGCGATCTTTGTCGAACTATTCATTTCACTTTTCTCTATCACTGATAGGGAGTGGTAAAATAACTCTATCAATGATAGAGTGTCAACAAAAATTAGGAATTAATGATGTCTAGATTAGATAAAAGTAAAGTGATTAACAGCGCATTAGAGCTGCTTAATGAGGTCGGAATCGAAGGTTTAACAACCCGTAAACTCGCCCAGAAGCTAGGTGTAGAGCAGCCTACATTGTATTGGCATGTAAAAAATAAGCGGGCTTTGCTCGACGCCTTAGCCATTGAGATGTTAGATAGGCACCATACTCACTTTTGCCCTTTAGAAGGGGAAAGCTGGCAAGATTTTTTACGTAATAACGCTAAAAGTTTTAGATGTGCTTTACTAAGTCATCGCGATGGAGCAAAAGTACATTTAGGTACACGGCCTACAGAAAAACAGTATGAAACTCTCGAAAATCAATTAGCCTTTTTATGCCAACAAGGTTTTTCACTAGAGAATGCATTATATGCACTCAGCGCTGTGGGGCATTTTACTTTAGGTTGCGTATTGGAAGATCAAGAGCATCAAGTCGCTAAAGAAGAAAGGGAAACACCTACTACTGATAGTATGCCGCCATTATTACGACAAGCTATCGAATTATTTGATCACCAAGGTGCAGAGCCAGCCTTCTTATTCGGCCTTGAATTGATCATATGCGGATTAGAAAAACAACTTAAATGTGAAAGTGGGTCTTAAAAGCAGCATAACCTTTTTCCGTGATGGTAACTTCACGGTAACCAAGATGTCGAGTTAACCACCCTTTAGATTCATAAAGCGAAAATAATGCGGCTCCAACG
>NZ_JBDYCV010000192.1:0-3225 GCF_040495915.1 Shigella sp. FJ200513
CTGATGGAAATGGAAGCCACGCAAGCACCTTAAAATCACCATCATACACTAAATCAGTAAGTTGGCAGCATTACCTTTGATGGCGAGATTTTAAAATCCGCTTGTGAAATCAATGACTCTGATAAGAAAATTGAAGTTGCTCTTGGTCACTATAATGCCGAACAGTTTCGTTCTGTTGGCGATCGTAGCCCAAAAATTCCATTCACTATTCCTTTAGTTAACTGCCCAGTGACTGGGTGGGAGCACGATAACGGCAACGTTGAAGCGTCTTTCCGTTTATGGCTGGAAACGCGGGATAATGGCACCGTCCCTAACTTCCCTAATCTGGCAAAAGTGGGCTCTTTTGCTGGCACAGCGACAACAGGTGTGGGTATCCGTATTGACGATGCGGAAAGCGGAAACCTTATGCCACTGAATGCTATGGGGAATGATAACACGATTTATCAGATCCCAGCGGACTCCAATGGTATTGTCAATGTTGACCTCATCGCTTACTACGTATCAACCGTTGAAGCATCAGAAATCACCCCAGGGGAAGCAGACGCTGTCGTTAACGTAACGCTGGATTACCGTTAATACGTTACGGCGTTATCTGACCTTTCAGATAACGCCCTTTTCCTTCCTCTTTCTCGTTGTATCAGGTTGAAAAATAACTATGTCAAAACGAACATTCGCGGTGATATTAACCTTGTTGTGTAGCTTCTGTATCGGCCAGGCGCTTGCAGGGGGTATCGTTTTACAGCGAACGCGAGTGATCTATGATGCCAGCCGCAAAGAGGCTGCGTTACCTGTCGCAAACAAAGGCGCAGAAACGCCTTATTTACTGCAATCATGGGTAGATAATATAGATGGTAAAAGCCGTGCCCCATTTATTATAACCCCACCGCTATTTCGTCTTGAGGCTAGCGATGACTCATCACTGCGAATTATTAAAACAGCTGATAACCTGCCTGAAAATAAAGAGTCGCTGTTCTACATTAATGTTCGTGCCATTCCAGCAAAGAAAAAATCAGATGATGTTAATGCTAACGAGTTGACGCTGGTATTTAAAACGCGGGTCAAAATGTTTTATCGCCCCGCACACCTGAAGGGACGGGTAAACGATGCGTGGAAATCACTGGAATTTAAACGTAGTGACCATTCACTCAATATATATAACCCAACTGAATATTACGTCGTATTTGCCGGACTGGCAGTCGATAAAACCGATCTCACAAGCAAAATTGAATATATCGCGCCCGGAGAACATAAACAGTTACCACTTCCAGCATCTGGCGGAAAGAACGTGAAATGGGCTGCGATCAACGATTATGGCGGCAGTTCCGGGACAGAAACTCGTCCACTGCAATAAAAAATATAAAAACACAGGCCATCAGGGAATGCCACAACGACACCACCAGGGACATAAACGCACACCGAAACAGTTGGCGCTCATTATCAAACGTTGTTTGCCGATGGTGCTCACTGGCAGCGGCATGCTTTGCACTACCGCTAACGCCGAAGAGTATTATTTCGACCCCATTATGCTGGAAACTACAAAAAGTGGTATGCAAACAACCGATCTGTCACGTTTTTCAAAAAAATACGCACAACTACCAGGAACTTATCAGGTTGATATCTGGCTGAATAAAAAGAAGGTTTCACAGAAAAAAATTACATTTACCGCCAATGCAGAGCAACTTCTGCAGCCACAGTTTACGGTAGAACAACTACGTGAGCTGGGTATTAAGGTGGATGAAATCCCGGCGCTGGCTGAAAAAGATGACGATAGCGTGATCAACTCGCTTGAACAAATCATTCCCGGTACAGCTGCTGAATTTGATTTCAATCATCAGCGACTTAATTTGAGCATTCCCCAAATTGCACTGTACCGTGATGCAAGAGGTTACGTCTCCCCTTCTCGTTGGGACGATGGTATACCAACGCTGTTTACCAACTACTCGTTTACAGGTTCTGATAACCGTTACCGCCAGGGCAATCGTAGCCAACGACAGTACCTGAATATGCAAAATGGTGCTAATTTTGGCCCCTGGCGATTACGTAACTATTCTACGTGGACACGCAACGATCAGGCGTCAAGCTGGAACACTATCAGTAGTTATTTACAACGTGATATCAAGGCGTTGAAGTCTCAGTTGCTTCTGGGAGAAAGCGCCACCAGCGGCAGTATTTTTTCCAGCTACGCCTTTACTGGCGTGCAACTCGCTTCCGACGATAATATGTTGCCAAACAGCCAGCGCGGATTTGCCCCAACGGTACGCGGTATCGCAAACAGTAGTGCAATCGTGACTATCAGGCAAAATGGTTATGTGATCTATCAAAGCAACGTGCCAGCGGGTGCCTTTGAAATTAACGATCTCTACCCCTCTTCCAACAGCGGCGATTTAGAAGTCACGATTGAAGAAAGTGACGGTACACAACGTCGCTTTATCCAGCCTTATTCTTCATTACCCATGATGCAGCGACCTGGGCATCTAAAATATAGCGCGACCGCTGGACGCTATCGCGCTGATGCAAACAGTGATAGCAAGGAACCCGAATTTGCTGAAGCCACGGCAATATATGGTTTGAATAATACTTTTACGCTGTATGGCGGCCTGCTCGGTTCTGAAGATTATTATGCGCTGGGGATCGGTATCGGCGGCACACTTGGCGCACTGGGCGCGTTGTCGATGGATATCAACAGAGCTGACACCCAATTCGATAACCAGCACTCTTTTCATGGCTATCAATGGCGTACTCAGTACATCAAAGATATCCCGGAAACCAACACCAATATCGCTGTTAGCTACTATCGCTATACCAACGATGGCTATTTTAGTTTTGATGAAGCCAATACCCGCAATTGGGGCTATAACAGTCGCCAAAAAAGTGAAATTCAATTCAACATCAGCCAGACAATATTTGATGGGGTAAGTCTGTATGCCTCCGGTTCACAGCAAGACTATTGGGGCAATAACGAGAAAAACAGTAATATCTCTGTTGGGGTTTCCGGCCAGCAATGGGGAATTGGTTACAGCCTGAATTATCAATACAGCCGCTACACTGATGAAAATAATGACCGTGCACTCTCTTTGAATCTCAGTATTCCGTTAGAACGCTGGTGGATTTGCCCCTATATTTCCAGACATCTGTTATCACTTAACCTATTACAAGCCCGCTGCCGCAGATATTCCCGTGGCGAGCGATAACCCAGCGCACTATGCGGATGCCATTCGTTATAAT